>JACPAV010000001.1 GCA_016180645.1 Nitrospirota bacterium
ACCTTTTGTGCTCGTTCAACCCCCCATCCTGGCCTTCCCCCTCAAGGGGGGAAGGGGTGGTAGCCGCACCCCCTTGCCGAGGACGGTATGGGGCCATGATATGTCGCCATGCCACGGACGGCACGGCATGGAACATGGCCTTCATGGGTGCGTCTTCAGACACAGGCGTAAAGCCTGCGCCTACCTCCTACCCCTTGAGGGTGAGGATTCATATGGGGCTGAACGCTTGCGTAAGCTCCATGCGAGTGGGTGGAGCGAACCGTCCGGAGTGCGTCTGTCCAGTGGCGGACCCCCGGCAAGTCAACGATCCGCCGCCCGGTCCCCAAAACGTCTCCCGGGGGCCGGGCCAAGCGGTGCGCGGGGTAGGTGCTACGGATGTCATTGCGAGTGAAGCGAAGCAATCTCACGCCCATCGCCCCGCCTGTCGCCGTCCGCGCTGTGTGGGTACCAGGGAGAATGGAGGGGGTCCGCCGCATGGCGGATTCCCCCCTTCTCAAGTTTTGTTTGTCGCCTCACCCCTCACGACTTACGACCCCCAGGACGGGGGAAGTGCCGTGGGAGGGCAGGAAGCCCGGAACGGCCGGCTCCCGACTCACGAGAAATGCGAGTAAGGGGGAGCCGCCGGGGTTCGGGGCCGCAAAGCTCCGGCCCCGGCAAATTTGCGTTCTCATGTGGGCACAAGGGAGTCCGAGGGCTGGACTGCACGGTCCGGCCCTCGGCAAGTTTCTATCGCCTTTTGCCTTCCGGCTCACGGCTTACGACTCACGACTCACGACATGCGGCTCACGACTTACGATTTCGTGCGAGGAACGGGGACCGGGTGGAGAGGGCCGAAAGGCCCCTCCCCCGGAAAATTTCCCCTCACCCTTCCCTCTCCCGCAGGCGGGAGAGGGTGGCTGGAAAGCCGGGTGAGGGTGCGCTCTCACGCTGACGGCTGAAGGCTGAAAGCCGAGTGCTATTCCCAATGAAAGGAGACACATAACCATGAAACAAACGCGCTCCCGGTTCCCGCAACTCGCCTTACCCCTTGCCACTTACCACTCACTTCTTGCAGCCGCCCGGCGCCTGACGCCTGCCGCCCGGCGCGCCGCGCTCGCGGCGCTGCTCATCACCCTTCACGCATCACTCGTCACGCTCCCCGGCTGCGGAGACGACAAGAAATCCGACGGGGGCGCCTCGAAGGACGAGCTACGAACGCGGCTTTGGGCCGCCCAAACGGTTCTTGAAGAAAAAAGGTGTTCCGTTGCTTCGGCTTGCTATGCGAAGGAATTCGCCACCTACCCTGGACATGGAAGTGTCGAGAACTGCACGAAGGTCAACCTGGAGCAAATTCAGGTCGCCCTACAAATAATCAAAGGAGCGTCATTTGAACAAGATTGTTACCTCGATCCAGTGCCTGCTGCGGAGGCATGTGCTACAAGTGTGGCTGCGGCTGACGCAAGGAGTTTCTGTGGCTCGCTAGTAAAGGAGACATTGCGTTGGAATTTCTTGGCGGTTTCAGATTGCGCACCTATGGTTCTGAACAGGAAAGAGGGATGCGATACCCCCGTACTGGCACCCAAGCGGGGCATGCAGTAGTTGAGGCAGTCCGGAGGGAGCGGAGGCAGTAGGTGATGCACTACAGGCGATTGACGCAGTGGTCTGTAATCTTGGCAGTAGTCTTTCTCGATCCTTCCCCGCGAGCTGAAGCGCAAACGGTTTCGATTGATGCGCTTTGGAACGTCGTTTCAGAATCACTCGATTGGGGGGGTGCATGCGGTATCAAGCCGGATTTCAACGCGACCGAATTCTCGGCGGCAGTCGGCGTGATATCCTCCGGTCCGGCGGGAGCAGTTGCCTCATCGGCGTTTTCAACGGCATTTGGTGGCGATCCCAACCCATGCTTCGGCATCTATCTCAAGTACAACGTTCCTTACTATCTTGTGGAGGTCGTTCCGGAGCGTTGGGACAGCGTTCTTGCGCCAGATGTATTCAAGGATTTTGTTCAACCGCTCACCAGCGTTGTTGAAGAAGCAATCCAACCGTTCTTCAAGCCGTTGGGCATCAATTTCAAGGGCCGAGGCGGGTCGTTCGGTGGGATGAACTACTACGAAGTCCATGTGTACAGATTGGCGTTTGACGTCGGGGCGATGGTCAGTGGCGTAATGAAGGAGATCGTGAAGAGCTTGGCAACTCATGGGATAGGGATGAACATTGGTTTGGATCCCAACTGGTTGTCCCCAGATATCTGTTACCTCTCCGAGTTCGACCCGTTTCGCTGGAAGCTCGGGCTGCCGACTCCGGAGTACCAACTGACCAAGGCGCATCGGTGCTGGGTGGAGAAACCGGGCAAAGGCAAGCAGGAATATCCGTGCGAATGGAAGGAAGACGTGAAGGCCGCCATGGCCAAGGCCGGCGGCAAGAGCGGGGGGTTACTGGGGAAAGCTGGTAGGGGCGTAGGGAAGGGTTTGGGAGCGGTGGGACTGGACAAAGCCGGAGACGTGGTGGGCGGTGCGATTGAAGATGTTGGGGAACTGGCAGAGGGGGTTGGGGAAGCTGTGGGGAGTGCCGTTGGCAATGTGGCCGAGGTGGTGGGTGAAGGCGTTGGCGCGATCGGCGAGGAGGATTATGAACTGCCTCCCGTCTTGATCCAACGGCGGGCCGAGGATCGGATGCGATTTTGGGAAGGAACCAACCAAGCCGGCCTTTTCTCGTGGGCGAATATAAATGATCGTTCAGGGTGGGTGACGCATGCCGATCCCAAGTTTGCTGCCGCGGCCCTCGCCTTGAGGGGAGCCAGTCTTGCCACCAAGCGGCCGACCTCCGATCCAAAGAAGTTTGGCGGTTGCTGGATCGATGGGCGTGGGGCGGATGAATTCGATCCGCTCTCACCCGCCGCTTTGTCGAAGAAGTACGACGAGCCGGGAGGTGTTTCGATTCAGCTTATCCACACCAAGGCAGGGGGAGGAACCTGGAACTCGTGTGTGCCCATCGGATGGGAGTCCCAACAATGGAACCGGCCGGAGTACTGGACTGGGAATGTGACGGAAGGGGCGCTTTACGTTATCTATGAACGCCGCAAAATGTGCTTGGTGGATCTGAAAACCTACCTCGAGAATGTCGCTGCTCTCACGGCGAGGTTACTGCAAGACGCAGCTTTTGCGACGATCACCGCTGGTATGGGGGTTCCAGCCATAGCTATGGACTACATCCTCACCATCTCCGCCACCATCGCCCAGGTCCAGCAGATGTATGAGGACGTGAAGCGGGTGCTCGACTACATCCAGAAGATCCAGCAGGCGATTCAGTGGATGAAGGACATCATGGAAATGTTCAAGATACTGTTTGAGCAATTGGGGTCCGAGATGATGAAGCAGGGCGGCGGAGTGGCGATCAATGCGGTGACGCAGCTCGCGATGACGGTCTTCGAGGTGGATGCGGACATCCAGAAGGGATTCAACGACGTGCAGTGCTCGATGGACATCGGGCGGAGGGCCCTTGAGGGGACCAAGGCCCTCACGGGACTCTCGGTGTGCGGTCACGGCACGGGCGATATCCCGGGGATGAAGTCCGTCAACGCGAAGATCTCTTCCATCGAGGGGAAGATCCCGCCCATTCTCCTCAAGCCGCCCATTTCGACCATGGCGGACACCGCCTGCCGGATGGGTCCCCTTCACGATCCCGTGCAGAGCATCAGCAGCACACTTCGGACGTACGAGACGAAGCTGAAAACGATCGAGCGGTATCTCACCTACGGCGACTACGCCTGCATGGCCGTGCGGACGATCTCGAACCCGCCTAGGGACGCGGAGGGCCTGATCCGGATGTTTGGCGATCTCAAGATCGGGGGCGACACCGCGGCCCTCTTTACGGTGATAAACGCACTCGACAACCTCCGGCACCCGGACGCGATGCTGACGGCATCCGTTGCGGAAGTCCGCGCCCTCCCCGGCTTCCCGCAATCTGAGATCGCCTGGTGGGAAGGCAAGGCCAACTCCGTTCAAAGCAATCTCACCGCGGCCAATTTCACCGCCTCCCGCGCCCGAGAGATTCCAAACCGCCTGAAGCATCTCATCGGCCCCGAGCTGGTGAAAGACCTCGCCGCCCCCATCGAGCAGGACGCAAAGAACCTGATTTCCGGCGGCCTCGGCCTCTCCACCAAGATGTTCGAGGATTTCGACGCGCTGGCCAAGGGCGGCGAGAGGCTCATGCGAAAGATCAGCGCCGTGGCGGACGTGAAGATGGACAAGCCCGAGAGGGCCGTGGAGGCGATCCTGGCCTTCGCCTCGCTCAAGGTCGAGTTCGAACGGTGGATGGGGGACATGCAGAGGCTCATGCAGAACATGCCCGCCTACCAGAAGGAGCTTCAGAAGACGGCCGCGAATCTCCAGAAGCTCATCGGCACTCTCCCCAACAAGATCCGCAACCTGGACCGCACTTTGGCGGACCAAGTGTACGCGGCAGTTTTCATCGACACGGCCCCCCTTCGTCACGCGTCGGGGGACCTCCGGGACATGGCGAATCGCGCCGCGAGCCTGCCGGGGCGCGGTCCCCAACTCGCCGCCGGTTTCAAGACCGCCGCCGATGGTCTCGATGCCGTGGCGAATGGCATGTCGGTCCTTTCCAAACAGAAGCTGTACGACCTGATGGACCCCGTGCACAAGGTTCTGGCCCAGGCGGGGGATGCCTTGGACAGCCTGACCCAGGGCGTGGGGAGTGCCGGTACCGGGATGCTGGCGGAGATGGAGAATCTGACATCGGGGTTGGGGAATTCGGAGCTTCTTTCCAGGCTAGGTTCGTTCTCAACCGATGGAGCCGGTCCCGCCTTCCGGGGGCCTGTCGCCAAGGATAGCGGCCTCTGGGATTTCTTGGGCACGATCGAGTCCTACGCGCGGATGAAGGAAGGGGCTGTGGTCAAGACCGCCTGGAACGAGGCGGTGAGCGAGTCGGCGGGCGAGCCGCGTGAGAAGCGCGGCGCAGCCGCGATGGGGCGGTTCGTGAGGAAGACCGTGCCGCTCAGGCAGGAGGAGAAAGACGCGGCGGGAGGGGATGACAACGTGGCGAAGGACGCACTGGAGAAAAAGGCGACGGATGAGCACAGAACCGTGATCGAAACCGCGCGTGATCCGAAGAAGTACGGGCTGCTCGAAATCGAGGACTATCGGAAGGAGAGAGCCGAGTCCGGCTCTCCCGTAAACAAGGCATGGCAGGATGCCGTCAATGCCTGCAAAGAGAAAGCCCGAGAGAAGAAGCAGAAGGCCCCCCGGGAAGGGTGGGACGAATCCATGTGTGATCGGAGATGGTAGCGATCACTGCGGAGGGAAGATAGGAGAAACAACAACGTGGGAAAGAAAATCGGGGGGGCATCACTGGCCGTTCTGCTGCTTGTTGCATCGACCGTGGCGCGAGCGCAGACAAAGCAACCCGCCACTCCGCCAGTAGAAAAACAGGCGGAGATCAAGCGGACACCCTTCAAGCCGGGTCCGCTCCTCTTGTTCAAGGTGCCGACCATGCAAGGCAGTGCGGGCGACCAGGAAGTTGAAGACGAAACCCTACAGTTGTTCATGAAGAGCGAGGACATGCCTTCCTCGAAGTATCTTCAGAACCGCTACGCAACGGAGGCTCCATTGGCCATGGCCACCCGCGACATCAGCCTGGACAAGCGCCTGCAAAACATGACCCGGACTTTTGAGTTCTGGTCGCAGATGGGTGTGTTGCGAGAACTTGACAGGCCCGGCTTCGAGGCCGTCGGGCGGTGCATGACGGCGGGATTGACGATCAAGGACGCCGGCGGCAATGACATAACGATTACTCCAAGCAGTCCGCGCATTGGTGAAGAGTGCCTCAAGAGTTACCAAGCCGATGCGGCGGCCTTCGTGAAGGACAAGACCGGCCTGTCGGATTCGTCCATTATGGGACAGGTCTTTGGGGGCGCTACGCTCACGTTTGCGATGACGTACGTGGGGGACGCGCGGATTGAAAAGGAAGGAATCCGTCAGTTCTTCGGCGACAAGGAGAAGACCGCACAGGATGGTTCCAAATACATGGCCTTCCAGAATGACGCTTACTACCAGCCATTCATGATCAGGAGAGACGTCGAGTTGTCGAAGCAGATCAGTACGGCACTGGGCGGGAGTTGCGAATTGCAGCCGAGCCCATTGGTGTGGGACACCAATCTGCCATCCAGCGGCATCGACATCCCCGCGCCCGTTCTCAAGGAGGCCTACAGCGACGCATCGCTCTGCGCAATCCTCAAGACCGCACTGGCCGGGGAGGCCCTGAAGCGCGAAGTCGATTTCGTCATGACACAGATCGCCCTCGCGCAGGCGGACATGACGCTCCACCCCCTGGCGCGGGACCAACTCGCCTGGTGGCACGGCAGCCTCGAAAAGAAGATCAGCCGATGGGAACAGGAGGAAATCCGAACCGGCGCGAAGTTCGAGGACGTGATTCGCAGCATCCAGGAGGCCCGCGCCGCCCGGCTCCGGCCGCTCCTGAACGCCATTCAGACGCCGGTGGTGCCGTGAACATGATCACCTTTTCCGATTACGATCTCCAACCGATTGTTGAAGGCAAGGATTGGCAGGTGGACTTTGTTCTCCACGGGTCGATCATGTCCATTGCCGTCGCCCTCGGCATGTTCTGGATCGTGTACGCCGCGATCGCTTGGGCACAAGGCAACCACCCGAAAGCCATCTACAGGGTCCTCACCATCGCCTTTGCGGTGGCCATCACCGTCGCGGCTGAGCAGGCCGGCTCGCCCGCCGGATCGGCCGTCTTCGGGCAAATCGCCAAGGTAGCGGATGGTCTCCCCATGGGGCTGATCCAAGCCCGCGATGCCAAGATCAGCGCAGGGTTCTTCGATTCGGCCGAGCAGTTTCCCTTGGCCCGTCGGCTCCGAGACGATTTCGCCGGGGAACTCACGTCCTCCACTGCAACGCCTGTTCGAACCTTCGCGACCGAGTGCATGTCGAAGCCGGTCCACGAAAAACTGTCCGACGCGACGTACGCGGACGCCGTTACCGAAGTCGGCGGGCGGTCGATCCGACTCAGCGGTGCCGACAAGAACTGCAAGAACCTGAACACGGAAATCGGCGTCGCCGCGGCGCAGGACAAGGGAACAAGGAGCTACTTCTCCATGCGCCGAGCCGAGTCAAGGGTTTCTGCCGCCGCTCTCTTCTTGGAGCAGCCGCCCGCCGCGCCCAGCGAGCGCCTCCAACGGCTCCTGGCGAGTGAAATTCCGGCAAAAGATGAAATCGGCGTTCAGGAAGCAGGAAGCCTCCACGGCGAAGTGACCGAAGGGTTCATCAAGTCATTTGTCGCGGCCCCCCTTTTCGTCCTGCTTCCGGGTGGGCTCTGGAACCTGGGGATTTACACGCTCGGGTTCCTTTCCGCGAGAACGATTACGGGTTACTCCGCTTTCAAGCTTCATCAGAAAGAACTTGCGTGCATCAAACGGCTCGATGCTCTGGACGCACAGGACGCGCTGCTGGAACCTCTCCACGCCCACGAGTCGTATTTTGTGAAAGGCGGGGTGGACAAGAGGTATGTTGAGACCCTTGAAGGTTGCGTGAGGAGCAAGCGAACCACGCGGGTGCTGGAATGGATGGGCCTCGGCCTGACGGGCGCCCTCATACTCGTGGCTTGGTGGAAAGCCGGTGGATAGCGGGGAATGCATTCCCCCCCCAAGCCTGTGATTGGGAATTCCCACTTGCGAACACGATGGGAGGCGTGATAGAAAGCGTGCAGGGATAGAAAACATGGTACGGGGGAGAATGAAAATCGGGGGAGCACTCGGCTCAATCGTCATCCTCGCGCTCTGCGCGTCGCCCGCGTATGCCATCCGCGCCGTGCCGTGGATTCCGGGGCGGACGGTGGTCGTCCAACTCAGGCAAGGCCAGACTACGGAAGTCATTTTCCCTTCCGATATCAGTCAGTTCTCCAACCCTGAAGCCGAACTCTTCTCGATCCAGTTCACCGGGGCACGGCTTTACGTGAAGCCGACGGCCTCGCTATCTCCCACCCGGCTTTTCGCCACGGATACGGCCGGCCGCAGCTACGTGATCGAACTCCAGGAGGCCGCGGAGGGACAGAGGGAGGACGACAGCGTGGAGATCAGCCTGGAAGTGGCCGAAGGGCGCCCCGCGCCGGTCGCGCCCGGGCCGAACCGGCTTGTCTTGGATCTTATGAAAGCGATGCGGCTGGAGCGGCCCGTCGCGGGCTACCAAGTAACCGAGAAAAAGGGGGAGCTTTTTTACGAGGAGCCGAAGGTCCTCCAGTTCCGCCTCATCCGTGTTTATGAGGGAAGTGTCATGATCGGCTATGTGTACGAGATCGAGAATATGTCAAACGGTCCGCTCCGAGTGAATCCCCAGGAGTTCACGTTCAAAGGCTACGTCGCAGGATCGGTGGCGGACATGCAACTGGCGCCTGCCGAACCGAAGGATTCCGTGGAGGCGTTCAAGGGCAATCCGAAGAAGACCATCGCGTACGTTGTCGTTTCGAAGGCGGGGATTCGAAAATGAACAAGATCAAAGAATGGCTGGACAAGCGTGGACTCAAAGGCGGGAAGCTCTATGCCGCCATCGGGGCGATCGTCGTCATCGGGCTGATGTTCGTGGTTGCGAGTCTTCCCAAGGAAGCGAAGGCCCCCGCGGGACCGAAGTCGGCCGCGCTCATCCCTTCCGCTTCGCTCGGCGCGATCGCAAACCAGGCGGGAGGGTCCATTCAAATGCCGGCCGTATCGCCGGAGTACTTCAATGTGAAAGTCCAGCAATTCATCGACGAGACGAAGGCGTGGAAGAACGACCGGCAAAAGTTCGAGGCCGAGGTCCTGGTCCAGTTGCGGGCCTTGAAGGAACACGGCACGACGGATGCAGGGGTCAGCACGCAACTGGACAATCTACAGTCCCAGATTACCAATATCGGTGACCAGTTGGATTCCCTGCGTAGCGGAGGATTCGGGTCGGGCGCGGAAAGAGACCGCCGAGCCGCCTCGGGTCCACTCCAACTCATCACCGTACCGCCCAAAAAGAAAAGCGAATCAACCGACCGCGGTTCGCGGGAATCCGGCGCGCTTCGAGGCGGAGCCGGCGCCGCGCAAGAGTCCCCCTTTTACCTGCCGGCAGGCTCGATGGTAAAGGCTACACTGCTGAATGGAGTCGAAGCACCTCCTTCAACACAAGGCCCGGGCCTGCCGGTCCTTCTTCTCGTGCGCGATTCGTTCCTCGGCCCCAACTCCACCTCGCTGCCGATGGATGGTTGCATGGTGCTGGGGCGGGCAGACGGCGATCTCTCCTCCGAGCGCGTGAAAATCGCCGTCAGTCTTGTTTCGTGCGTGTTTCCGGGCGGACGAACGCTCGACCGCGCCGTGCAGGGTTATGTCTCGGGGCCGGACGGCAAGCTTGGCATTCCAGGAAAGGTCCACGATCGGCGCGGACGGAAACTCGGAATGGCCGTGCTGGCGGGCTTCACCGCCGGCCTTTCTCAAGCCATTGGCCAGTCCGAAGTGACACGCGTCCTCACCGCCGAGGGGACGGAGCGAACCATTGTTTCCGGCAGCACGCTTACATTTGGCATGAGCCAGGCACTCGGCTCCGCGCTTGCGGAAGTGACCAATTTCTACCGGCAGGAAATCCAGCGTCTATTTCCGGTGATCGAAGTCCACTCCGGAACGCAGGTCACGCTTGTTCTGGAGCAAGGGGTGGATGTCCCGGAGATGAATGCGCTTCTATCAGGTATAGAGAGCGTGAAGGGTGAGGAGTGATGGGTGACGTGAAGCCCCGAAGGCGTGAATGGTGAAGAGTCATGAGTGATGTGAAACCCCAGGATGGACGGCCTCACAAGAGGTTGGATGTTTGGCGGAAGAGCATCGAGATGACAAGGGTGATCTACGAAGTGACAGGGAAATCGTTGACCCTTTGTTGGACGATATCAGCAGGATGCTCTCCGGTCTGATTCGCCACGTTGAGATGCGGAACGGGCGGGGAGGGGGCGGAGGAACATGAGGGCTGTCCGACTTTTCATTCTCATCACCCTTCACTCATCACTCTTCATGAGTTTGCCCGCCTGTGCGGGTAAGACGAAGGGCAAGAGCACCCTCGCCGTCTACCAGGAAGCCCTCGGCGAAGGCACCCGCGAGGGGATCGAGGTGCTCAAGCAGGATTTCAAGCGTGAGCAGCCGCTCGGTTACGAGGAACCGGTCGTCCCCGTGATGTCGCCGCCCGAAACCATGCTGGTTTGGTTCGCCAACCAGAAAATCGGAGATGAGGTCTTTGTGCATGGCCATTGGGTCCAGATCGTCATCCGGCCGTGGGAATGGAACCCGGACATCTTGAACAGCCCTGCTCCCTCGCCCCGTACCGGGGGACAGGGGACACCCTTCCCGCTCCACCCGGAATCCAAGCCGAAGAACGAATAAGACGTGAGGTGGGAGGTGGGAGGAGTGGAATCGTGAACCGTGAACCCGTGACCCCGACGCGACGATTCGAGCGGCCACATCATAAGCTCGATATTTGGAACAAGGCCATGGGTCTTGCCGAACAGGTCTACCAGCTTACGCGCAGTTTCCCAGCCGATGAAAAGTACGGGCTTGTCCTACAAATGCGGCGAGCGGCTGTCAGCATCGTCAGCAACCTTGCCGAAGGGGCGGCAAGACGGACCAACAAGGAGCTGGAGCAATTCCTCCATATCGCGCAGGGATCCCTGAGCGAACTTGAGGCCCAATTCGAGTTGGCCGAACGCCTCGGCCTCGTTAATCAATGGGCACGCGACTTGGTCAACGATGTCGCGCGAATGCTGTCTGGGCTTGTCCGGTATGCTAGGAATAGGCGGGCCGATGGCGTAACAAGAGAAGCCGTGAGGTATCCAGGGTGACGGGTTTTCCTGGACTTTCCGCTCGGGCTCACGATTCCCGGTTTTCGATTCTCGTGATGCGGGCCTTGTCCCACCGCCTCTCGCCTCCCGTTTCTCACCTCACAAACAAGTAATGTAACCGAAAGGGGGAGCCATGCTTCAGATGTGGGACATTCTGCCGGGATCTGCCTCCCGGCTCCTGCTACTCACGATTTGCACCTTGCCACTCACCACCCATTCGTGCGGCGGGAGCCGGCGCGAAAGCTACTCCATGGATGACGAGGCGAAGAAGACGGCTTTGCAGGAGGTGGCGCAACAGGAAGGGCGAGAGGCGGGAGGAGAGAGGCGGGAGGGGGAAGGGCTTGGAGCGGGAGGCGGGAGGAGAGGGGAAGGGGGTGGGGAGCGTGAGCCGGAGGAGCGCGTGTCGGCGAGCCGGCGGGAGGCGGAGACGGTGCGGTCGACGCCATCCGTTTCACTGAAAGCGAACGGTATCCCCCTCCGCATGGCCATGGAGCGCCTCGCGGCCCAGGCCGAGTGGCGCGTGCGCTGGGGGGAAGGCGTGGGCCAGGACGCGACCGTGTCGCTCGACGTGGAGGAGTTGGCGTTCCAGATGGCTGCCGAAGATCTTGCCGCGCAGGCGGGGTATGCCGCGGAGTTCGATTTCTCCGGGCACTCCGTCACGGTGCTCCGCTATGTGGAGCGAGTATTCTATCTGCCGGAAATCTGGGCGAGGCGGCAAATGCCTCTGCCGGGAAACGGAAATCCGGGCGTCTTCATCCGCTACGCCGAAGACCCGGCGACGGGAGTGGAGAACTCGATTCGGTCCTTCCTCTCGCCGCAGGGCAAAGTATTCGTGGATCCCATCAACGGGACGGTGATGGTGCGCGACGAGCACACGAACATGAGGAGTCTTGAGCGATACTTCGCGCGGCTCAGCGATGAAGCCCGAACGCCCTGGCTCGTGGAGGTGGCCATCCTCGTCGCGTCTCCAGGGGAACAGGGCATACGGTGGGACAAGGTCGGAGAACGGCTCGGCTCGGCGCCCGGCGCCGGTGAGGGTCCCGCCGCCCTCGCGGCTCAGCTTGCCCAGGAGAAAGGTGATCCCGTGGCGATGCTCCTGAAGGCCCTCGCCCCGGAGAAGGCCCGCCTCCTGTCCAAGCCTGAATTCCTCACGCTCAACGGCTGGACCGTTCAACTTGCGGTTGCATCGGGCGCCGGCGCCGGGGGCGCGGGATGGGAACTCCGGCTCACCACGCACCGCGACTACGCGAATCCGAGCGCCGTCGTCATCGAAGCGGCCGGGGGCCTGTCGGACAAGGTGACTCAAAGTTTCTCCACCGCCGCGAGCGCGGAGATAGGTCAACCGCTGATCGTCTCCACCGGCGTGGGCACGTCCGTTGAAAAAGGCTGGCTCAGCGATAAACGCCATACCCAGGAAGCCATCTTCGTCATCCGGGTCCTGCCGAATCGGAAGCCGTGAGTCGGGGAAGTAGATGGGTGAAGAGTGATGGGTGATGTGAAACCCCAGGATGGACGGCCTCACAAGAGGTTGGATGTTTGGCGGAAGAGCATCGAGATGACAAGGGTGATCTACGAAGTGACAGGGAAAT
>JACPAV010000004.1 GCA_016180645.1 Nitrospirota bacterium
TCTCGCTCGGATGGGAAGGTATCTTCAGACACCGCTCAAGCGATTCGTAGGGGAGCATCTTCAGATGCTCCCTCTTGTCGGGAGGGTCTGAAGACCCTCCCCTACTTGCTCCCTCTTGTCGGGAAGGTCTGAAGACCCTCCCCTACGCTCCTCCCGCGTCCAGTGGGCGTCGTTGCGGCGGAAGATCCCGTGCCGGTCCATGTAAATCGACAGCGGAATGCCCTTCTGGGTGAGGACCTGCCGCAGGATCCGGCGCACGGTCACGCGCGAAAGCTTCACCCCCTCCCGATCCACCTTCCGCCTTAACCGCCTCACCTGACGCTCCGACAACCCCAGCAACTCCGCCGCCTTCTTCACCGTCTCACGCCCTTCCAACATCAACCGAACCACGTGCAACCGTTGCCACTGCCTCTGACTCAACCGAATCTCTCCTTCGTCCATAAGATAATCTCCTTTCCAAAGATCATCTCGGACACGAAGAAAGAGGACAGAATCACTGAACAGTTACAGGAGGACATTTTCACTGAACTACCACAGGATCAAAAGCAAGCTTGACTCAAAGGCGGCAGTATGCGAAGGTGCGCCCCATCGAGCAAGGGCATACTTCAACTCAATGCCTGGTGGCATCCGGCGAATCTCTTCCACGCACAGGAGCCAAATCAACATTCGGAAGGGAGCGACTCCGGCTAATCAGGGGGAAATGAGGTAATCATGGGAACAAAATTGTATGTTGGTGGACTGTCCTATTCGACGACCACCGAAGAACTTCAGGGCGCGTTTTCGCGAGTGGGCCAGGTGCAATCGGCCACGATCATTACGGACAAGATGACCGGACGATCCCGAGGATTTGGCTTTGTGGAGATGAGCACGCAGGAGGAAGCGAATGCGGCCATTTCTCAGCTCAATGGTCAGACGTTGGGTGATCGCACGATCACGGTGAACGAAGCACGCCCGCAGGCTCCCCGCTCAGGCGGTGGAGGCGATTTCAGGGGCGGCAACCGCGGAGGTCGCTCGGGCCAACGATGGTAGGCTCAACCTCGTTGAGCCTGGCCGGGCCTATAAACGAGGCCCATGCCCGATAGCGGAGGGAAGAGGGCGCGCGAAGCGCGCAAGCGGGAGAAGAAACGGATCAAGGAGGAGCGGAAGCGCCTGCGGAAAGCCGGTTTGCTTCAGCCTGGGTCATCCACCTCGTATCTGCCGGACGACGAAGGATCGGCGCCGGCGGAGGACTCCCCCGAGCCGGAGAAGAAAGAGACTACCGAAACCTGAGCCGCTCCTCCTTGGAGCGGCTCCTTTTCAGTTGATCGACCGCGTGAGGCGGTATGCGAAAAGCGAACTCAGTTCGCGGACTCGACGAGACCGTTCTTGAGGACGAGATCTCCTGCGCGGTTCTTTGTCTCGAATCCCAGGATGGTCATCTTGTCGTTCTTCTCCACGATCCATGCTTCCGTTGAGAGGGTCTCCTTGGGCAGAACAATCTTCGCGAACCGGACGGCGATTCGCTTCACCTTTCGGGGGTCGGAGTCGAGCTGCTTATCGATGATCCCTTTGGAAGCAAGGCCCAATGTGCACATGCCGTGGATGATGATTCCCGGCAGTCCCGCCATCTTGGCGACGTTGTCGTCCACGTGAATCGGGTTCCGGTCGCCTGAACCTTCGGCGTATCGGATCGACTGGTCTTTGGCCACTTCCATCACGACCGTGAAGAGGGGTTTCTTGTTGGAAGCCTCCGGGGCCGGTTCATCTTTCTTGCCTCCGCCGCCCTTGCCACCGCCGCGGATGAAGTAGCCGCCTTTGGCGACCTGCACGACGGCGCCGGACTTGTCCTTGGTCGTGGATTCGACGGTGATGAGTTCTCCGGAGCCCTTGTCTTCGATGTTGAGGATCTTTGCGCCGGTCTTGAGTTCGTCGCCGGGCTTGAGGAGTCGATGGAACGTCATGTCCTGCTCACCGTGAACGAGCATCATGATGTTCGCGTTGAGATCGGGATCGAACAGCGGGCCGGCCGATGCGGGAAGTGAGGGTACGATGCCGAAGAGCGGAGGACCGATGAGTCCGCCGTCTTTCGACTCGTCCCAAAAGAAGGGCGACGTTTCGTTGATGCCGAGACAGTATTTCTGGATTCCTTCTTTCGTGACGGCGTAGCCGATTTCGGGGTAGGTTCGGCCGATGCAGGCCTTGTTCATTCCCATTGGAGTCCTCCTTCGCGTAAGTAGCCGGGATTCGCCTCGTCCCTTCCGCTTCGCTCCACGGGCGAGGAGTGGAAGGTCCATCGGGCTCTGGCCTCGGCTCCGATGCGTTCGCGGGCGGAACGACCACCCGCTTGGGTAGGGTTACACAGTATGACGCGCCGTGTCAATGCGAAGCCGGGTTCGCCGGCGGTGGGCCTGCCGGCCCGTTTTGGTAGCCGCAGCCTTCGGGCTGCTTACATGACGCGGGCTGAAGCCCCATGCCACGGAGGGTATGGGACCATGATATGTCGCCGCACCACGGATGGTGCGGCATGGACCATGGCCCGCGCCTACCGAATGATGAGCGTCAGCAGGTGCCGGTCCATTCTGAGGGTGTAGTCGTCCGTGAGATCCGGGAGGCGTTTCCCCGGCTCCTCCATTGCGTCCGATTCGTAGACTTGTTTGAGTCCGAATTCGCGCAGGGCGGATTTCATCTTGACATTCACCGGCGTGTCGAGCGGATTGAAGAGCCGCAGAACGAGCGAGTCGTCAATCTCGGATCGCTTGAACACCATCAGCTCCGCGCCCTCGAGGTCGATAAAGCTTTTGCTTGCCGGTAAGGTGCCTTCGTGCGCGTCGGTGGGGACGGAAATCAGGGGCTGGTGGAGGTCGAATGCTTGACGGTATGCCTCCGCCGCGTCGATGGCGCCATCGTGCGGGATGATCCAGAATGATACCTCGTGTGGATCGGGATCGGTGCCGATCGCGCCGAGGACTTGGCATTTCTCCAGCGAGGCGTTTCGCGTGATCATCATTTCGACGTCGGCGTTTTCGCCCACGTGCCACCCTTGGCTCGCGAGGCTGACGAACAACATTCCCTTCCCCGTCGGGTCGGAGACATCCAGCCATTCCAACACGGGCCAGAACGTCGGATCGTAGTGACGCTTGAGCGGTCGGGCCGTCCACGCATACGGCGTGGCGGTGACGAGTTGCGGATGGCCCAACCTCGTTTCGACCCGTGCGGTAATCGTTGAATCCTTTGGTGCCGAGGCTGTCAGCTTCTGGAGGAGTCCGGGTTGTCCCGCGTAGCTCCATTCTTCCTGACGGACTTCCGAGCCTTCCAAATCCAATCGAGTGATCGTGACAGTTGCGAGCGGTTCGCTTGCAACTACCTCAGCGGATTCGCTTCCAGGGCGGGCAAGTGCGACACGCTCAAAGCGGCACCCGTCCATCTCGTGCCCCAGTCGCCACATCCCGCCATCATCCAGGTATGAAATGATATCGACTTCTTGCTTGCTTGGACTCATGGCCGCGAAGCGCGGAGTCGCGCGAGACGTACTCGCCGGTCCACCTTGCCTGGCCAAAACCCTGAACCCCATCGGAGGAACCTCGTTCGCCGCGAATAGTGTTCCTTGCCCATCCGTAGATTCACCAGCATTCACGACTTCACTTCTTGAGCGTGAGAGGGAATTCCAGACGACAAAGGGATCAGCGCCTTCGTCCGTTGTTTGGGAACGCGCGGTCAGGCTTCGGAGTGCACTGTCCATGACGGATTGCCCCCGGAGGATGACGTCTCGAAGGATGGGAAGTTGCTCTTCCTTGTAGACCTTGTCCGGGCTGGTGCCGGGGAGGTAGTCGTGATGGTTGCTCCAGGCGAGTTTTTCCCAGAGTTCGCGGAGCTCGGCCTTGGGATAGCCCGCGGGGTCGAAGAGCGATTCCAGTGTGGCGAATTTTTCGGCCTGCATGAGGAGGTAGCTCGCTTCGCGGTGGAGTTTTTTCAGTTCGACTCGCGAGCCGAAGAAGCCCATCCAGTACGGCGCGATATCCACTTCCAGCTCTGGGACGCGCTTGCCCTGAAACTCCACCAGTCGAGCGAACTCCTCGAAAGTGGCGGCCAACGCCCACACTCCCGTTTCCGAATATTTCGTCGCGTTCCAGTTGTCCATGTATTCCACCAGTCGCGGTTTCGGCAGCGCGAAGTCGCAGCCGATGGGGACGAACATGTAGTCGGTGGGACTGACATCCGCGAGTTGGGAGACGTACATGGCGATCTTGGCGTTGGTGGATTCGGCATCCGGTTTGAACGGGCCTAGATGGCCCCCCGGTAGCTGGAACGGTTCGTCGTAATCGATGTTGTCTCCTTGACAGTATGTATAGGGCATCCAGTGGGTCAAGATCCGCGTGCCATCGGCACCCTTCCACCAGAAGTCGATGGCCTTCTCGTTGAACAGCTTCTCGGCCGTGGAGCCCGGGCGAGGTGTGTATTTCATATTTGGCATGATGAAGTTGTCGATGCCGTCCGCTCGCGAGAGCGCCGCGTATTTGTAGCCTGCGGCCGTGAGCAGACTAGGCAGGCCGGTTCCGAGGCCAAAATCGTCGGGCAGCCACGCCGTGGCCGAGCCGACTCCGAATTCCTCCATGGTGAACCGGCGGCCGAGCATGAAGTCTCGCAGCAGGGCTTCGCCCGTGGGCAGCACCACGTCCGGACTCGTAATCCCTCCGCCCACAATACGAAATCGTCCGGATTTTGTGTGCCGTTTCAGCCGCTCGCGATCTTCGGGATGTTTTTCAAGGTGGTGCTTTAGGAATGCCATTTCGGCCATGGAATAGAAGTAGCGCGGGTTTTCATCGAGAATGTCGAGGGAGCTCCGGATAATTTTCTCAACGTACCGGTCGTAGTACTCCGGGAATGTCAGTTGCCAGTCCAGATCCATGTGCGCGTTCTGCCCGAACACGATCACGCGCTTTGCCTTCGCAGGGATTCCCAGCTTCTCCCTCAGATCGTGCTCCGAGTTGGCCCCGATGACGGTTACCTCATACTTCTTTTCGCAGCCGAGCAGGAGAAAAAGCAGGGCGGTTGCAATGGCGATCTCCCCTCCGATGCGCCGGGGCCGGAAGAAGCGGGTCGCCTTCTTCGGAATCAATTCAGGCTGGATGGGGATGTGGTGGGTGGAGAGGATGGGGAGGATTTGGACATGGATTCAATGCGGCTGACCATGATCCGGGTGACCTGTTCGCACCGCAGGGCCACGTCGTCCAGTTCGAGGAGGCTCTGCTTCGTGGCCGGTTCGATGTTGAGGAGGAAACACGCCCAATTCGTGACGACCTCCATCGGCATGGACTCGGTTGTCGACATCATTTGGTCGACCTGCTCTTGAGGCTGCCCTTGCAGGCTCAGAAGCGTGCGCGCGGTTTCCGTGAGCGTACGCCGAAGCCGCAGGGCGAAGTCCGGAGATTCCGGGAGGTGATCGAGAAGGACTCGGATGGGCGCCTCCTGGTAGGAGCGATCATGAGTTGTGCTTCCGAATTCGACTTTCTGAACCCCGAGCAGAACGATGTTGTATCGATCCTCCGCTTGCTCCTCCCAGGCGACGATCCGCCCGAGGCATCCGATGGAGCAGAACTCGGGGGGGTCGCCCCCTTCGCTGCCCTCCTCGGCGCTTCGGGTACGGCCAGCCGTCCTAGCGCCGCGATACTGCGGTTCCCATCCCGGTTTCAGGAGGGCCATGGCGATGTGGCGCGAACCCGAAAGGGAATTGTTGATCATTTCGAGGTAGCGCGGCTCGAAGATGTGGAGCGGCATTCGAGTATGCGGGAAGAGCACCACGTTCGGCAGCGGAAAGACTGGGACGGTGGTCGGAAGATGCCTGGGTGCAGCGTCCATCGTGATCATTGTCACAGTTCCGTGGGGCCAATACAACATTGCACCGCGCACCTGGGGGACACACACTGCCCGTTATGGGGAATATTCAACGTGACGCCGCTCACACAATTCAGAACGCGCCGCGATTTCGGGCAGAGATCAATAACCTTTGACGCAACATTCCTGGCACGGGTCCTGCTTCATCTTTGGCGGGTTCTACCGATGAAAGGAGTATGGAATGGAATGGTGCTTCACTAGAGTCAGGGCCGCAGGGAGCCCTGAGTTTGCCGAAGGGGGGAACCCGATGAGTTGGAAACGAGCCGTATTGAACATCGATGGCGGGGCCGTGGAGGACCCCAGGGGCGTGATCGGATTCGTGAAGGACGTCCGATCCCACTGGGGATTCTATTTGATCTCTTCCGCCTTCACCGCGGCCGTCTGCACGATGGCCGTGAAACTCCTGGCGAGCTAAAGCTCACCCCTATCGAGGCAAATCCTCGATCGTGCGTGTGCCCCTCACTCGCGTGGGCCTCCGCGTCGGCTCGATGAATCTGCCGGCGTATGTTCTTGATAGAGTGCGGCGTACCGATCCACCAACATGCGAATCATTTTCTGGTAGTGGGTTCGGTGCTTCCGCGCCTGCTGTTTGAAGAACTGAACGCTTCTCTTGCTGAGCCCCATCGTAACCTTCACGCTCTCCTCCCTGTAGGCGAGATCCCTGGGTTCCGGCAGGAAGTCCGCGACCAAGCGGGGGCTTCCCATCGGTTCGTCAGTGTATCGGGTTTTGCTTTTCATAGATCCTCTTTCCCTTTCTCCAATACCCCGCTCCGAGAATCCGGATAACTTCCTTTCGGTATGTGAATCGAACGGTCAGGATGCCGCCCCCGATTCGTCCCAAGCAGAAATACCGGTGCTCTTTGCCCGCACCGTGGCGCATATCTTCCGCGACAACGCTCCGGTTCAGCGGCGGGCCGCGCAGCGGACCGTCCGCTGCAACCGGTTGTTGGGCGTCATTCGTCGGATTTCCTCGACCAGAACTCACGGACCTGCTCGAAGCGAGATACCCGTTCGCCAATCTTCGCGATCTCTTTAGGGTAGAACTCCAACATGACATCGCAAAACTCCAACATCCAACGCTTCCGCGGGTACCCCGGATTCACGGTCACACGATTCGAGTTGGCGATCTGAATCTGGCCCCAGCCGAGGGCCCCGATCGTCAGGCAATCCCATCCAAGGAATTCGATGGGCACGAATGTGACATGGGTGACCTTTGCCTTCACGCCCTCGACGCTGTAGCTGACGAGAAGAACCGTGAAGAAGTTGCTGTCGTCCTCGTAGAAACGCGCCAACCGTTCCACGGAAGTAAGGTTCGGCATGTTGAACTTCGTGTCGGTCCTGTGCGTCTTGACGTCGACGATGTAGTACAGTCCTTCGCGATCCTTGAACGCAAGGTCAGCCATTGCCCGGCGAGCGAAGTTCGGGGAGTACTCGCCACAGTGCTCGCCAAGAATGTTCTCGAAGGATGCCGCTACGACGTTTTCGATGGCATCTCCCACAGCCCTGGGGCTCTGGGCGGTGTTCTTCGATAGGAAATCTGGACTGCCATTGATCAAATCTCGGACCCGGGCCTGGATCAACACGTAGTCATTGCTATGAAAGAGCCGGCTCATCATGACTGATCCTCGATTAGGAAAGACTGCGCGGTCGTGTTGGATCTCGGCGTTGAGTTCTTCGTGTCCTGGAACGCGAGAGAATTACGTTCCCAGAAGTAGCCACCGGAGTAGCCCTGAATCGAAGGCTCGTGATGAGAAAGCTCCAACCGCTTCTCGGCAAGCAGGCAGTAGATTTCCTCCTGCTCAATGCCGATGAATTGTCGACCGAGTTTTTTCGCTACCACTGACGTGGTGCCGGAACCCAAGAAAGGATCGAGCACACAGTCTCCGGGCTTTGAGCTGGCGAGCAGAAGCTTGGCGAACAGTTTCTCCGGTTTCTGAGTCGGGTGCTCCGTGTTCTCTGGCATGGACCAGAAGGGAACTGAGATATCAGTCCATAGGTTTGAAGGGTGGGTCACTCGGAAACCGCCGTTGGCTTCCTCGTTCCAGTCCTTCGGCTTTCCGTCTACGTCACGATAGGGCGCAATCACCCGGCGCTTTTGCTTCACGGCCTCTACGTTAAAGGAGTACTGGTCGCTGAGAACACAAAACCAAATGTCCTCGGAGCAGTTCTTCCAGTTACGTAAGGCGCCGCGGCCTTTCTCACGTTCCCACGTGATCCGGTTCTGCACAAGAAAGTACCGTTCAAGAGCACGTTGGACGACTCCAGAGGATCGCCATTCGCTGCACACATACACTGAGGCCGAAGGCTTTAAGAGTTCGACAGCCAGCGAGAGCCAAGAGTGTAGCCACTCTTCGTATGCCGCGAGGGGCTGTCTCTTGAATGTGGAGCTTCTGAATTCCTTGGTTAGGTTGTAGGGCGGATCAACGATCAGCAAGTCCACGGACTTCTTGGGCAATAGGGGCAGGACCAACAATGAGTCGCCGAGGATCGTTCGCCCGGCGCATTCCGACAAAGTCACTGGCTGATTGACAGAAAGCAGTCGCCTACGCAGGCGTTCGGCGTCTTGCTCAGAGAGTGCCAGCGTCCTGTTCCGTGGTGCTCGCAATGCTGGTTCTCTCATGCCTTCCTCTGCAAGCAATGCCGCTTCATGACGACCAACGTTTGCGCTGACCCGCGGTCGCTATAGATTCCTCAATGGCGCCCGTCGGGTCAAGCGCCTTGTTCGCCGGCAACATCACTTCTTGAAGTCCTCGAAAAAGGATTCGTCGATAACGAAAGCAGCCCGGGGCTTGAGGCCGAGCTCAAGCTTTTCGAACATATCGAGTAGCTTCTCGCCATCTACAAGCTCTATCGGAGGGACACCATCTCGCACAGCTTCTTGACGAGCGTCGGCCGTGAAAGTTCCTGTCGTAAGAATGATGCCCTTGTCAGCACGGCCGGCCATGGCTCCTCTGAAATCACGCACCTGTCCAGGCGTGACTGTGCCACTATACTTCTTACACTGGAAGAGAACGCGGAAGCTGACGAAGGGATTGACTTCAAGAACGCCATTCCCATCAATTCCCCCGTCACCAGATCGCCCGGTAACCGTTACATGCTGGAATCCCGACTCTCGAAGTAGCCGCTGACACAGTCTTTCAAAACCAGCAGAGGGGAGCGCTCTTATCAGCAGCAACAGACCTTCACGGTGGCCATGGCCCCGCGCCGCTACCGCAGACTCCGGCAATGACTCTTCAAGAAGCTGTTCTGTTCCATCCGTCCTTGGTTTTGCTTTCCACTCGGCAGTGAACAACTTGTGCAACTCCCTAAAGAGCTGCAAGGCCGCCGCATGAGACAGAGTGGTTGCGCGCCCCTTCTCTGTCAGGCTCCATACACCTCGTTTCGACGACTCGTCCAGCAAGCGAGCTCGGGTTAGGTAGAACCGAGCCCATGCCACTTGATTCGCAAACCGAGATTGGCCACTCTCCATCTGTTCGCCCTGCTCCTTCTCCGAGATGCTAAGAAGCGAGACAGTCTTGTTTCGGACCTCTTCCGGACTACCCGAGCCGCCAAGTTCTTTCAATGCTTCAAGGACGGGACCGAAATATCGTACAAAGCGCGGCCCTTTCCCTTCGTTTTTACTCATTTCATGCCCCCTTGGCGGTCGTCCTGGTCCGGTAAACCACTGACTAGGTAACCATCTTACCCTGATATTCCAGCCATCTGGCGGTCTCCTGGCGGTTTTGGACGATACCCGTAACTGACGCGGCCAAGGGCCATTTGGGAGATACGGTATGCCTCCGCTCACCCAAGGTCAACAGCCCCCTCATCTCTTGATGGGGAGGATGGTGGTGGGGGGGGGGCTGAACGGATACGCGAGAATTACAATTCCGGGATGGGGAAGCCGAGGGTGCCGCCGAGGGCGAGGCGGTAGTAGCCTTCGCCGTCCACACGCAATTTGCCGCTGACGAGCGGAGTGAGTTTGGCGACTAGATCGCCCATGGGCTTGAAGAAGATTTCGGCATGAAGCGGGCTGCTTGAGAGAGGGGCTTGGAGAACGACGGTGCCGTCGGCTCGGGCGGCGAGATCGCGGCCTTGAAGAAAAGCCTCCCGCAGGATCGCTTGGGACTTGTCGAAGCCGATCTGGAGATCCAGCCGGCCGAGTTCGCCGGACGGAATCTGGACGACGAAAAGGTCGAGATTGTCCAATCGGATTTTCTCCCCATGGAGCTGAATGAAGCCGTCCAGCGACAACGATGTGGCGGTGTCGACGGTGACTTCGGCTTCGCCGGAGAGAGAGCCCTTGATTTTCCGGGCTACCAACGCCGGCAAAGGGAGTTGTGTCGGATCGAGCGATGCCCATTTCGCCTTCACGCCGGTCTTCTTGCCTTTCCATCGATAGGAACCGCTCAGCGATCCGCCGAAGCCGCGAACGCGGAATGATACTCCAGGCTCCAGCTTGAAGATCGTCCACGACGGAGTCAGGACGACCCGGTCCATGAAGATCGTGGGCAGGCTGGGAGGAATGGCGAGCGATACTCCGCGCGCGCTCAACCCAATCGGGAGCGCAAGGTTCAGCGTTTCGAAATCGATGAGGACCCGGCCGGCCGGATCGACTTTGGCGAGAATCTTCTGCGCGATTTTCTCATAGGGGAAGAGGAGCGCAATGAAGATGAGCGTCATGGCACTCCCGTATAGAATGTACGGCCAACGGGGATGATCTTTTTTCATGGAAAACGACTCAAGCGGCTTTGGGGCTCAGCCGCCGCGCGGGGAGAGCGAGTAGACGCGTACCACGGCGTCCAGCAGCTCGGGCTTGTCCGATCGCTTGCGAATTTGAAGCCGGTCCGTTCGAATGGATCGTTCCCTGAACCCTTCCACGTTGACGAGGTAGTTGCTCAGTTGCTTGAGTGTAAGGCGCTCCAATTTCACCTCCACGTACTCCAGGGGCAGCTCCGCGGCAGGCGGGCTGGATGAGGGAATCATGCTGAGGACCTGGTCCTGGGCGATTTCGCTCTGCCGGGTCAGCCCGTCCATCGCCGCAACGAGGGAAGGTGCCACTCCCGTGGAGATGCCTTGCGCCTGGGCGGACTGCTTGAGTTTTTCGTAGCGACTCTTCAGCCGCTCGAACTCCTCGAGGTCCGTTTGGGCAGTGGCCGAGGGTCCCCGCATTTCCCCAATTTTCTTGGAGATACCAGGAAGGAGGAAAAAGAGGAACGTCATGAGAAACATTCCGCCGCCCACGATGGCCAGGAACTTTTCTCGCTTCGAAAGCGCCCTCACCCCATCACCCCTCTCCGGAATTCAGGATTTGAGATTTGAGATTTCAGCTCTTGTGGGAAGGGGTGGGAAATCATCGCGCGGCTCCCCCGATCTTGGCGTGGGCCAGTTCGAATGACACGCTGAACTGAACCTCCCCGCCCGAAGTCGCGCGAGTCTGGGCGAGCTTTACATTTCGCAGGAGCTTGGAGGTTTGCAGGCCTTGGTAAATGGATTCCGCGCCGGCAAACGAGGACGCCCGCCCTTCAAGCGTGCCGCGGACTTCTTCGATCTTGAGGGCGTAGATGGTGGCGAGGCTCTCCTCGGGAAGCAGGCGGCTGATGTCGGTCAGGATGTCGAGCGCCGAGGGCGTGTTCTGCGCGCCGCGCTGGGCCATTTCGAGTCGGTGTGCGCGGGCTTTCAGATCCTCCACTTCCTTCCCGGCGGGTGTGGAGGCGCCTTCGGGGACCAGTCTCAGATAGTCCGAGCGCATTTGAGATCTAATCTTGCCGGACTGCCGCATGCGCACAATCGCTCCCGTCGCGAAATCGGCGAACACGGCGCCCGCGAGAACGGCGGCCAGAAGGACGGGCCCCTTCCACTCCGCCTGCCAGAACGCGCGCTGTCGTCGGTACTCCAATTCACCCTGACGAAGATTCAGGCGCGAGAGGTCTCTCGAGTCCATTGCGCTCAGGGCGCTCCCAAGCGCGACAAGGGTGCGCTGACGATCCTGCGGCGCCGTGCGGGCCGGACCCCCGGCCGAGGTAGCGGGTGACAGGGGCGGAGCGGCCTCGACCTTCAGACCGAGCTCTTCACGGAGGCGGGAGATGGCCGGGTCGTCCGGAGAGAGATCCCCGCTCATGAAGAATCGTTCTACCGGCATTTGGAATTCGACCTCCGAGTGGGAAAGAACCTGACGCATGTTCCGCACGAGCTGCGCCTCGGGTCCGTGGCCGTTCCGGCTGAGGAACACCGTGTGTCCGACTTTGAGAAGGCCGTTTTCGAAAACTCCTATGGAGGCATAGCCGTCCGCCACATGCAGGACTCCGACCGGTTTCGCGGTGGGTGGACCGGCCAGGACCACCTGGCCGAGCGCCACAAGGCTGCTCTGCACCCGGGTCGGCTCGAGCCCGGCTTCCTTGAGCGTAGTCAGGAGCCCCTTGAGCGCCTCTTTCTTCGAGCCGACGACGAACACCTTTGCCCCCGCGGCTTCGCTGCCGAGGATGGCGAAATCGAAAACCACCTGCTCGATTTCCAAGGGCAGTTGGTCCTCCATCTCGCCGGGGAGCACCGCTTCGAGGCGGCGGCGATCCTTGAATTTTGATTTTACGATGAACGTCTTGTGGAAGACGCGGTTCGACGGCACCGCGAGCACGATTTCGCGAATCTGTTCCGGCGAGACCAGCTTTTTCCGGAGCGCAACGAGCGCCTGCTTTAGAGCGGCCTCCGGGGCGAGGTCGGGTCCGGAAGGGACCGGTTCGACATAGAGCTTCAACCCCTCGGGTTTCCGGGCGTTTCCGGACAGCTCTACGGCCTGGATGGAGAGGCGGCCGATATCAAGCCCCAGGACTCTCTTGGAAAGACCGATGCGGCGGATCATTCGCAGCCATTTTAGCACAGCCTGCCGCACCCCGCCTTCTTTTGCCTCCCATCGTGGTCGGCTTGCGTGGCGGGGTACCGCACCGTCCCTGGCTGGCACTTGCCGTTCAGGCGCCGCCCGTCCTTGAGACGGCTTTCCTGGCGGCAAGTACCGCACCCTCCCTGGCTGGCCTTGACGCATGTCAGCTCTATGTTATGATCGAAAATGTGGAAGCCAAGACCGTTATCGATGCGGTTGATGAGCTTGAAAAAGTGACGAATTCCCTTCTAAACCGCGCCCGGACGTTGAGGTCCCAGCGCCTTCAGCTCAAGCAGAACCTGACGGGGAAAGATCAGGAGCTGACGAGGCTGGAAGGGTGGCAGGCGAGGCAGAAGGAACGAGAAAAAGAGGTGCTGTGGCGTTTGGAAAAGGTCGTGAAAGCTTTGGATCGAATGGGGGTTGAGGCATGAGTCGTAATCAGAAAGTGAAGGTGTACGGCCATGTCTTCTCGATCAAGACCAGCCGGGACCCCGCTTTCACGCAGGAGGTGGCGCATCACATCGATCGTCAGATGCGCGAGGTGGCCACCGCCAACAAAACCAGCACAACCGAACAAATCGCTCTCCTCGCAGCGCTGAACATTACGGGTCAGTTGCTGGAGGAAAGGAGGAACAACGAAGCCGTTTTGACCAAGGTTTCGCAACTGCGGAGAAGTGTGGAAGCTGAGATTTCGAAAGATACAGAAAGCAAAAGCTGAGAACGTATGAAAAATATGTTTCCCTGGGATGTGGGTGAGCGCGGCCTGAGATTGAGCCATCGTGGTAAGTCATTGGGGATCTCCGTTCGATCGGGGACGCGTCACCCTCTTCGGGGGGTTTGCGAGAACCGGTTGCACCGTTCCCCCCCTACACCGTAGGGGTTCAATTTCAACCGTTCCACCGCATTCCCGGGGAAACAGCCGATCCTCGCTCCCGGTCTCCGCCCACAAACGATGGTGGGCAGCAAAGAACACATTCGAGCCAAACTTCTAAGACGCCGCCGGGCACTGACTCCCTCCGAGCACGAGGGCCGGAGCCGGGCCGTGGGCCTTCTGGCCCTGAGGCTGTCCGCCCTCCGGTCCGCCCGAAGCGTGGCGCTGTATCGCGACATGCGGAATGAGGTCGCGACCGGGTTCCTGTTTGACCGGCTCCGGCGGCGGCGGAAGAGAGTATCGCTGCCCAAGGTGTCGGGACGCCGCTTGGCCTTTTATCGCGTCGATCGGTGGGATAACCTCCGTCCGGGCTACGAGGGGATTCCGGAGCCGGTTGCGCGCGCGGGCCGGCGGAATCGTCTCGACGCCATCGATTTCTTTTTTGTGCCGGGGGTGGCCTTCGATCGTCGAGGCAACCGGCTCGGCCACGGGGGGGGGTTCTACGATCGCATTCTCGGCCGACGCCGGCCCTCCAGCGTCGCTTGCGGGTTATGCTTCGATTTTCAACTCCTGAACGAATTGCCTCGACAGGCGCACGACCGACCGGTCGACGTGATCGTCACGGAAAAGGAGGTCATTCACACCCATGCCTGAAATTCTCCTCTCCTTCGGTTTACCGGTGGTGATCGGAGCAGCCGTGGCGGGTCTTCTCACGGCTGTTCTGTACTCCACGAAAGTAAAGAAGAATCGGGCCGATGCCCAGGCCGAAGCCGCGCGGCTGGCCGAAGGTGCCCGGAAAGAATCGGAGTCTGCGCGGGAGAAAATCGAGAAGCAGGCCCGGGATCAGGCGAACCGGATCCGGACGGAGGCCGAGCAGTCAATTGCCGACCGGCGGCGCGAAATCGAGAAGTGGGAGCGCAAGCTCCGGGGCCGGGATGAGGTGGTGGACCAGAAGTACAAGATCATCGAGCAGCGGCAGTCGGATCTTCAGCGCAAGGAGCGGACGCTCGCCGAGCAAAGCGAGACCTTGCGCAGGAAAATCGAGGAGGCGGATGGCGTGAGGGACCGCCTGGTGGCGAAGGTCGAGGAGGTTTCCGGTCTGAGCCGCGAGGACGCCCGCAAGCAGCTCGCCGCCCAGATGGAGGCGGAAGCCAAGATGGAAGTGGCGAAGGCCATGCGAAAACACGAGGAAGAAGCCCGGAAGACCGCGGAAGAGAAAGCCAAGCACATTATTGTCGAGGCCATCCAGCGCTGGGCGGGCGAACTTTCACCGGAGGCGACGACCACGGTGATCGACCTTCAGGATGACGAGGTCAAAGGGCGCATCATCGGCCGGGAGGGCCGCAACATTCGTGCTTTCGAGGCGGCAACCGGCGTGGACGTGGTGATCGACGACACCCCGGGCACGTTGCTGCTCTCCTCCCTTAATCCAGTGCGGCGCGAGGTGGCGCGAGTGGCGATCAAGAAACTCATCGGAGACGGGCGCATCCATCCGGGCCGCATTGAGGAGGTGGTGGAGCGGGCGAAGAAGGACGTGGACAAGCGGATGATGGACGCTGCGGAGAAGGCCCTGCTGGATCTCCGGATCCACGGGATGCACCCTGAACTGGTCCGGCATCTTGGGCAGCTCTTATACCGAACGAGCTACTCGCAAAATGTTCTCTACCACAGTGTTGAAGCAGGATTCATCGGCGGGATCATCGCCGTGGAGCTGGGCCTGGACCAGAAATTGGCGCGCCGGATCTGTCTCCTTCATGACATCGGGAAGGCCGTGTCGCACGAGGTGGAGGGGACGCACATGGACATCGCCGCCGATCTGCTGCGCCGATGCGGCGAGTCCGAAGAAGTCATCAAGGGTGTGGAGGGGCACCACGAGGCCGAGCCGCCCACTATCTTCTGCGTCATCGCGCAGGCGGCGGACGCGATTTCGGGCGCGCGGCCTGGGGCGCGACTCGAATCGCTGGAGAACTACGTCAAGCGCGTGGACTCGCTGGAGAAAATCGCCCAGTCGTTCCCCGGCGTGGAGAAGGCCTACGCCATCCAGGCGGGACGCGAAATCCGCGTTGCGGTGGACTGCAAGAGAGTCAACGATGACGAGGTGTACATGCTCTCCAAAGACATCGCGAACAAGATCCAGCAGGAGATGACGTATCCCGGGGAGATCAAAGTGACCGTGATCCGCGAGGTGCGCGGAGTGGAGGTGGCCCATTAGACAATTTGAGATTTCAGATTTGAGATTTGAGAGTGCGGAGAAGATGTCGTGAAGGCGGTGGTGTTGCACAAGACCGGCGGGGTGGAGGGGCTCCACTATGAAACCGTGCCCGATCCGGAGTTGCGTGATGACGACGTTTTGGTGCGCATTCGCGCGTGCGGCGTGTGCTACCGGGATCTGCTCGACCGGCGGGGAAAGTTCCCGTTCATCCAGATTCCGATTATTACCGGCCATGAGTTCTCGGGCGAGGTGGTGAAGGTGGGAAGGAACGCGGGCGAGTGGTCGCCGGGCGATCGCGTGGTGAACCTTCACCGGAACCCCTGCGGTTTTTGCGGCCCATGTTCGATTGGCGACGAGATCCACTGCGAGCACGCCCACGCCCATTTCGGGCTGACCTGGCCGGGCGGATACGCGGAATACGTGGCCGCTCCGAAGACGAGCCTCGTGCGTCTGCCGGATTCAATTCCGTTCACCGACGGGGCGGTCCTCATGTGTACGGCGGCGGTGGCCCTGCGGGCCGTGAAAGTGCGGGCCGACGTCCGCTTGGGCGAAAAAGTCCTCATCACGGGGGCGTCCGGCGGCGTGGGTACCATGGCGCTCCAGGTTGCCAAACAGTGCGGGGCCTCGGTCGTTGCCGTGACGTCGAGTGACGGGAAGAAAAAGCATTTGGAGGAGATGGGCGCGGACGAGGTACACGTCAGTCCGACCGGCAGTTTCCACAAGGAGATCGGCGGCGGACCGATGGGCGGGGTGGACGTGGCGGTGGAGATCGTCGGGAGCGCGACGTTCAACTCCTCACTCCGGTGTCTCAAGCCGGGGGGCCGCCTCATCCTGGTGGGGAACGTCACTGGCGAGCGCGTGGAGCTCAATCCGGGGATCATCATCCTCAAGGCGCTCAAGATCATCGGATCGGATTCCTGCTCGCGGGCCGAACTGACCGAAACCATCCGGCTCGTGGAGGCGAAAAAATTGAGGGTGCATGTCTCGAAATCCTTCCCTCTGAGCGAGGCGGCGAAAGCCCAGACGTGGCTCGAAGAGAAGAAATCGTCCGGCCGCACCGTGCTGATCCCGAATTGATGGTGCCAGCAGACCAACAGCTCGCCCTGATCCGCCGGGGTTGCGTGGAGATTATCAAGGAGGAGGACCTTGCCGCCCGGTTGGCGACGGGAAAACCGCTCCGTGTGAAGGCGGGATTCGATCCCACCGCGCCGGATCTCCACCTCGGCCATCTCGTGCTGTTCGAGAAGCTCCGCCAATTCCAGGAACTCGGTCACGTGCCGGTGGTCATCATGGGCGACTTCACGGCACGCGTGGGCGATCCATCGGGACACGACCAAACGCGTCCAACCCTTTCCCCGGCCGAGATTGAGCGCAATACCGAACGGTTCTTGCAACAGCTCGGGAAGGTACTCAACTTGAAGGGTGTGGAGATACGAAGGAACTCCGATTGGATCTCGAGGATCGGCCGAGAAGGAGTTTTCGGGTTCCTGGATTGGCTTTCCGCCATCGGGGCGCCTCCGATCCAGCGTCTCTTGGAGCGGGAAGAATTCCAGAAGCGGAAAGAGAGGCGGGAGCCGATCTACATCCAGCAGCTCCTCTACCCCCTCTTTCAGGCCTACGACTCCGTCTGTGTTCAGGCCGACGTGGAGCTTGGGGGGACCGACCAGAAATTCAACCTCCTGTTGGGTCGGGAGGTTCAGCAGACGTTGGATCAGCCGCCTCAGGTGGCCGTGCTCCTTCCCCTCTTGGTCGGTACGGATGGGACGAAGAAGATGAGCAAATCGCTCGGGAACCATGTAGCTCTCGAAGACTCCCCTGTGGAGATGTTCGGTAAGGTCATGTCGATCGGCGACAGCGTAATGAAGACCTATTACGAGCTGCTGACATCGGAGACCGTGGATGACGGGCACCCAATGGAGGCGAAGAAAAGGCTGGCCTCCTTGGTCGTGGGGCGTCTGCACGGCGCAGCGTCGGCCGCCGAGGCCGCCCGGGACTTCACGATGAAGTTCCAAAAAAAAGAACTCCCTGAAGACATGCCCGAAGTGCGGCTGCCGGCGACCGGAGCCCCCCTGCTCCTGTGCGACGCCATGGCGGGTCCGCTCGGCCTCGCGCCCTCGAAGAGCGAGGCGCGCCGGCTTATCCGGCAAAAGGGAGTTCGAATCAATGAACAGACCGTGGACGATGAAAAGGCCCTCCTGCCTCTGGAGGATGGGCTGGTTGTCCAGGTCGGAAGACGAAAATTCGTGAAGGTGAGGATAGTGAAGTGAACGAGAACGAACCTGAAAAACCCGTCGAGTCCCGACCGGAGCCCGCGGGAGAACCCACGGAGCGTCCGCGAGAACAGCAGCCGCGCCAGCGGCATGATCGCCATCCTCGTCAACGCGGGGGAGGTGGCGGGGGCGGAGGCGACGCCAGGACCCAGTCGCAAAACCGCTCCTCGTTTGCGGAACGGGGCGGCGGAGGCGGTGGATGGCCGCGTCATCGAAGTGGTCCCCCCCCCCGTCCTCGCGAGGAGGAAGAGCCCGAGGAATTCGAGCGTCGGCCGGCGCAGCCCATCAAGATTGTCATCAGCGCGGCGGCGTATGAGACGCGCGCGGGCGTGCTGGAGGGCGACAAGCTGGCCGAAATCCTGATCGAACGGCCCAAGGAAAAGAACTTCACCGGCAACATCTATCGGGGGAAGATCGTCCGGCTGCTTCCCGGCATGCAGTCGGCGTTTGTGGACATCAACGACACGCGCACGGCGTTCCTGCACATCACGGACGTCATGGAGCGCTGGGAGGAGCGCAATCGTCCGAAGCGCTTGGAACAGGTCTTTCGCGAGGGAGACAGCATCCTCTCCCAAATCATCCGCGACCCCGTGAAAGACAAAGGCGCCAAGCTCAGCACGAAGCTGACCTACACGGGGCGGTTCTGCGTGGTGGTGATCGGCAACACCATGTTCGGGATTTCACGGAGAATCGAGGACAAGAGGATCCGTCGCCGTCTTCACGATATTGGCGCCCGGATGCAGAAACGGCGTACGGGTCTCATCTTCCGCACGGCCGCGGGCTTGGCGGATGAGGAGGCGGTCGTACATGAAATCGAGGAGCTCTACCGCGCGGCCGAGGAGATTGCGGACAAGTTCAATGAGAAACGCGATCCGGAATTGCTATCCGCCGAGCCGCCCCTGATCATCCGGGCCGCGAGGGATATGCTCGGAGGGCGGGATGAAGAATTGATCATCGATCGGGAAGAGGCCTATCAACAAGTGGTGGATTACATGAAAAGGCACGATCCCGGCGCCCTTCCCTGCGTGAAGCTCTACAAGGGCCATGAACACGTCTTCGAACATTATGGAATCGAAGCGCAGATTCAGAAGGCGCTCCAAAAGGAGATCGACCTGCCTTCCGGCGGGAGCATTGTCATTGACGAAACGGAGGCCCTCACGGCCATCGACGTCAACACCGGGCACTATGTGGGCCGCGGCAATGTCGAACAGACGCTGCTCAAGACGAATCTGGAGGCGGCGCAGGAGATTGCGTACCAGATCAAACTGCGTAACATCGGCGGGCTCATCGTGCTGGATTTCATCGACATGGCCAGGGAAGAGAACGAGCGGAGGGTGTATGACGCGATGCTGGATGAATTCAGGTACGAGAAAGGCCGCACCATCATCCAGCGGTTCTCCGGGCTCGGCGTCATCGAGATGGCCCGTTTTCAGACACGGAAGAGCCTACGAGGCGTCATCACCGAACCGTGCGTTTCGTGCAACGCCACCGGCCAGGTGAAGAAGTCGATCACCATCTGCTACGAGATCCTGCGGATGTTGGAAAAGAAGTTGAGGGAGAATAAGAAGACCACGTTCACGGTCACGGCGCACACGGACATCGCCTACCGCCTCGATTCGGAGGAGAAGCAATACGTGGATCGGCTCCGGGAGAAGTTCAAGGCCATGATTGAGGTCCGTACGGAGAGCCGTTTCAGACCGGACGAATTCTGGGTGGATTGAGTGCAGGAGGCTTAACCACGGAGGGCGAAGGAACGCAGAGAGATGGAATTGAATGAGATCAGTGGACAGATTGTGGATGGGGCGATGACGCCGGCTGTGTCCTGCTTTCTCATGGTTGACTCTCCGGAATGATTTCGAATCGGGAAATGTCCCCGCCGAGGCTTTCGGAGAGATAGACCGTTCCATCTGGTGCAACGGCCAGATCCTCGGCGTGTGAGATGCCGTCGCAGGCCACGCGAACCGAGTGGCCGTTCTCGGGATTGATCCAGACGACTTCGTCCAGTTGGGAAACCAGCAACCCTCCCGTTGCCGGATGGAAGATCACGTCCGTGGGGGATTGGATCGCCGTGGGAACTGTTTCCATCTTCCCTGTCCCACTTAGACGTAGGATCGAGGTTGAATTGGCTGCGACCACATACAGGCTTCCACCTGACGAGTAAGTAATATCACATGCACCGGGCAGGCCGGACAACAGTGTGGAGCGGGAAGTTGGGTCGTCCGCCGGGCCTTCGAATCGCGTAACCCACGATTCCGGGAACGCGAAGAAGGGTCCCTTGCTCTCGCAAAGGGTCAGGCGACCTCTTTGATCGAAGGCGATGTCCATGGGAAGGCTGAGCGAATCGAGAACCGTGCGATCGGCGCGAGTGACAGGATCCAACCTGTGCAGTACGCCGGCGTTGGATTCGGTCACCCAGAGGGCCGGATTGGACTCGGGGCCGATCGCGAGAGCCCACGGGAACGGAACGTTCTGAATCCACGGGGGATCGAGAGGGGCGCCCGAAACGGCGTCGAATCTCAGAACCGCGGATTGATCCGTGCTGGCGACCCATAGCTCCGTCCCGTCCGGGCTGATTTCGATGTCGTCCGGTATCAGGCCCGGCTGGCGGACGACCGTCTGAAGGGGGGAACATGATTTCGGCGTGATCGGTGCGACATCCTTTTCAGATACCTCCGAGCAAGCGAGGGAGAAAGCGGATGTGAGCAAGATGAGGACGAGGGGATTGCGCGTCTCCATTTCGAGCGGGCATCGTAGCGTACCTTACAACGAAGGACCATCCAGAATGACGCGCGTTCCCCTGGACGGCGCAAAGGTGATACTTCGTCGGACAACTCGTGCGCGATACCCGGGGGCCAGCCGGAGCCGGAATCTGGAGAAAACCTGCGAGGCAACAATCTTGATTTGTATCCGTTCAGCACCCCCCATCCTCTCCTCCCCCCTCATGGGGGGAAGGGGTGGTAGCCGCACCCTTTATGGGTGCGTCTTCAGACGCAGGCATGAAGCCTGCGCCTACCCCCTCCCCCTCGACGGGGGAGTCACGCCGGAGGGCGGATCCGCCTGCTGGCGGAGGTCAGGGTGGGGGTGAACGCTTACTTTGATTTCATACGTGGCGAACACCGTGCCAAGGCACCGTCGAACTCCCCCGCCGAATGGAAAATTCTGCACGCTTCGATGAAGGGAATTGGACGGAACCCCCAGTTGAGGATTTGGAGCAGAGGGGGCATTCGGGGTCCGGGTGGTAGGAGGGACGGCGCTTCGGGATTCACGCGGCCCTCCTCGCCTCGCTCGGAGGACGGCGTTTGGAAGTAGAATGGAGACTCACGCCGTCACCATTATCGGGTGAGTGCGCCATTCGGGCAATTCGTGACAGGAGGGAGAGGCTAAGGCAGAAGCTGCCAGGGATCGCTTTTGAAGAGCCAGCGATCGAGATGCTGGAGCAGAATGGCGGGGAATTCCGTCTGAACGATCTGGATGCCGGCGTCGAAGATGGGGGAATAGTGGGACGTGTCGTGCGTTCCTTGCTTGCTCCGCAGGACCGTCACGGCATCCTCTGTGAAGATGTCGGAGAAGAGCTTGGGCTCGGAACCGACGAGGGGGCGGGCTTGAGGGCCGAGCGGCCAAGGGATCTCGAAGATTTCGGGTCGGCGGTCGAAGAGCGCGAGGTGCCGGCGGATCTCCTCTTCCGTATCCGGGCGGACCTGCACGTGGACGGCGGGATTCAGCTTCCGTGCTTGAACGGCGCGCTCCGCGTCGGACACGCTGATCATGACTTGATCGATCATTCCGGAGGACTCGATCGCCTGAACCACGAGATCGATTCGACTCGTCTTGGTATCCAAAATAATCACCAGCCGGTCCCGGGCGATCGCCAAGGCGTCCTCGAAGGCAGGCACATGGTCGCATGCGAAATCTCCCTTGAAGCGGTTGTTTGGCGCAAGGAGCGGAATCGATGTGATCTCGCCGGCCGACTTCGTTTCCACTTCCGCGTCGATGCCGGTCGTGCGTTTCATGTTGCCGTCGTGCATGAGGATGAGTCGGCCATCGGAGGTATCTCTCACGTCGATTTCTGATCCATCGGTTCCCATCCAGACGGCGGCGCGCAGACCGGAGAGGCTGTTCTCGGGCGCGATCACGCCCCCTTCCCCGCCGGCGCCTCGATGCACCACCACCGTCGGTCCTTGGTTACACGTGGAATCGATGACACAACCCAACGGAACGGGCGAGCGGCGCAGAGGCAGCTTTGATGTGGAGGTGCAGTCGAAGAGCGATGGAGAAAACGTTTCGGGGGCCGTCGGCAGGGGTTCATCGTTGCCGCACCCTATCCCGTGGATGCCGGCGAGAACGAAAAGCGCCAGTGCCGATCGGGTCATGCGAGTCTTTTAGCCCAGACCTTCAATCGGGTAAAGCCAACCGCGAGGAGAATCCACCGTGTAACAATTGACCGAACTCACGCCCTCAATACTGGGAGCAAACATAATGACGTTTGAAAACGGCTTGGTCCTTGCAGGATTCATGGTCGGATGGATCGTACTCCAGACGTGGGTCCTCCCGCGGCTGGGTGTGCCGACTTGAGCGCGTCCCGACGCGTGCCGGCCGGCGCGCAAGGCAGATCCGGCACCGGACAAGCCGGAGGAAGGGAGTTGAGATGGCCACGTTTGGAATGAGAAAGGAATTGAATTCGACGTATGACGCCGCGCTGTCCAGTGTGCCGGATGCGCTCAAGAGCGAGGGGTTCGGCATCCTGACGGAAATCGACGTGAAAGACACGCTGAAGAAGAAATTGAACGTCGATTTTCGCCGTTACAAGATCCTGGGCGCCTGCAATCCACCTTTTGCCCACAAGGCTTTGCAAGCGGAGTTGGAGATCGGGCTCCTGATGCCGTGCAATGTGATTATCTACGAGGGAGATTCCGGGAAGGCCGTGGTCGCGGCGGTTGATCCGGTCCTGACGATGGCGGCCCAGGGGAACGCACGGGTCAAGGAGATTGCCGGAGAGGTGCGGGAGAAGCTGACGAGAGTCTTGGAAAGGCTGTGCTGAGGAGATCGTCGATGGGAATGATTTCAGAGAAAGACGGCCAGGCCATCCGGGACCACTTCAACGGAAACCTGTCGGCGCCGGTCAAGATCGAATACTTCACCCGGCCGGACAGCCGGATCTTCGTGCCCGGCCGCGAGGAATGCGCGACCTGCAAGGAAACGGGCGAACTCTTGGGCGAGGTTGCCGCCCTGTCGGATCAGCTCACGCTTGACGTTCACGACATCACGCGCGACGCGGCCCGTGCCGATGAGCTTGGAGTCAAACGGGTTCCGGCCTTCGTGCTCTCAGGCGCGGCGAAGGGCCGAGTTCGGTACTTCGGAATCCCATCGGGCTATGAATTCTCCGCGCTGATCGAAGATCTGGTTGACGTATCCAAGGGGGAAGCCGACCTGAGCCAGAAGACGCTCGATGCCCTGGGAACGCTGGATAAGGACCTCCACATTCAGGTTTTCGCCACGCCGACCTGACCCCACTGCCCCGGTGCGGCCAGGCTGGCCCACAAATTGGCCATCGCGAGCGAGCGCGTGACGGCGGACGTCATCGAGGCCAACGAATTTCCGGATTTGGTTCAGAAATACCGCGTCTCCGGCGTCCCCAAGATCATCGTCAACGACACCGTCGAATTCGTCGGCGCCCAGCCGGAATCCCGATTCGTCTCCGAAGTCCTCCGCGCTGTCGAATAGGCACCCGGTCGGCCTCTCAGCGCAGTCGGGCGAGGACGTGGAGAAACTCCCAGAGGCCGTCTTTTTCGCGGCGGACGGAAAGGATCCGGAAACGATCGCATAGAATTCGGCGCAAGTCCGCGGGAGTGAAGAAGTGATCGTAGTGGTTACGGTGGATGATCCAGTCCCGCTTGGCGGCCCTCTCCGCAGCCAAGATTCAGTGAAGATGTGGTGATGGGGTCATGCAAAAATGTGGGGATGTGGACATGTAGTCATGTGATCATGTGCTCGGACGGGTGTCTCTTCTCCGTCACATGACCTCATGACTCCATGAATACATGACAACATTCCTTCATGCGGCCTACATCGTGATCTGGCTGAGCTGGAGAATCGGTAGCAGGATGGAGAGCAGGAGGAAGACGATTACGCCGGCCATCACAATGATCATCACCGGTTCGAGGAGCGTGACGAGGCCGTTGATCTTCGTTTCCGTTTCCATCTCGTAGTTCTGGGCGACTTTCATGAGCATCTCTTCTAGGGCGCCGCTGCGCTCGCCGACGGCCACCATGTGGATGAGGATGGGCGGATAGAGTCCGCTTCGTCGGAGCGGCTCATGGAGAGGCGCGCCTTCCGAGACGCGCTTGCGGGCCTCATCGATCGAAGCGGCGAGGATCACGTTGTTGACCACCGGTTTGGAGATCTCCAGCGCCGGGAGGATGTTCACGCCGCTCGAGAGGAGTGTACTCAGCGTGCGGCTGAATCGGGCCACCGCGAGTTCACGGACGATCTTCCCGAAGACGGGCAGCATGAGGAAGAACCGATCGAAGACCAACCTCCCCCGGTCGGTCTTGCGGAAGCGATTGAGTGAGTACAGGCCTCCGGCGATGGCCAGGATGAGGAGCCACCAGAAGCGGCTGAAGTTCCTCGACATCATGAGGAGGATCCGGGTCATGAGCGGGAGCGTCATTTCCATCTCTTCAAAGATCGAGAGGATGCGGGGCAGCAGAAATGTGAACACCAGGAAGATGAACACGGAACCGACCACCGTCATGAAGACCGGATAGTAGAGGGCGCGGCGGATCCGGTTCTGAATGGCCACTTGGTTCTCGAGGAATTCCGCGAGCCTGAGGAGGACCGCATCGAGCGCGCCGCTGGCCTCGCCGGATCTCACCATGTTGACGTAGAGAAAGGAGAACACCTCCGGAAACTCCATCATGGAGTCGGCGAGGGATTTTCCTTCGTTTACGCTCTGTCGAACCTGGGAGAGGACCTTCTTCATTTTGGGATCGTCCACCTGCTCGATAAGGGCGGTCAGGGTCTCATAGACCGTGAGTCCGGCCGCGAGGAGCGTGGCGATCTGGCGGGTGATCGCTGCCACGTCCTGCGTGCTGGCGCGGCGGAACGGGAGGGAGATGGCGAATTTGGAAAGAGGCTTGGCTTCCTGGAGAACGCCCTCCTTGACGGCCGTGGCGTAGACTCCGTCCTTCTTCAACTTGGCGCGCGCGGTGCGGGGGTTGTCCGCATCGACCACGCCGGCGACGGTCTTCCCGTCGGTTTTGTATCCTTCGTATTCGAACAGCGGCATGGGCGCTAATGGGAAAGCCAGTTGATGGTGATGATGGACTCCACTTGCTTGAAGTCCTTATCCACGGTGTGGAGAACGGCGTTTCGCATTCGAGCGAGACCCGCGGCAAAGGAGTCGCCCAGCGACATCCGATAGGTGGACTTGATGGCTGCCGCGGCCTCCGAAACTTCGAGATCGGCGGGGATGACGAGAATGGGCAGCCGGAGGACGTCGCCTCGAACGCCTTGCCACTGACGTTCACCCCATTTCTTGACGGCCGCGTAGGTGACCTCCGCCCAATTTGGGCCCGACAGGAGGATGGGTTTTCCGGCCTGAAAAGCGTTCTCCAGCAGTTCGGTCACCGCCGGGGCGCAAGGTTCCTCAAAGAGGTAGGCCAGGACCGCGGAACTATCGAATACCGAATCTCGCAAGTTTCTTCTCTTCCCGCTCCAGGTCCCGGCGCCTCTCATCAACAAGATCTTGCACGGCAGACCCGTCGCTCTTCAGAATCCCGCGAAGGCTTCGGATGAACTCCTTCGTGATGGGCTGGAGAAGGATCTTGTTGCCCTGTTCGATGAAGGCGACCTTCGTCCCTTTCTTGATCCCGTATTTCTTGCGGAGCGGCGCCGGAATCACGAGCTGCCCCTTGCTGGTCACCGTGCCTTGATCCATTTCGACCTCCAGAGAGGGATTCTTACATTACCATCAAAGTAAGTCAATCGAGAGAAAGTAATACGCCGAGCCGCCGGTCCGCAGGCCCCTACGCCAGTTCGAGGACTTCTTCCTGGGTGACGCGGAGGACTTCTTCGATGGTGGTGAGGCCGGCCTTCACTTTGTTGGCGCCATCTTCGCGGAGGGTGATCATGCCCTTGGAACGGGCCATCCGCTTGATGACGTTGGCGTCGGATTTCTGGACGATGAGTTCCTGGATGTAGCCGTCCACCAGGAGCACTTCAAAAATCCCAAGGCGGCCCATGAAGCCGGTGAAAAAGCATTGGGGGCAGCCTTTCCCGCGGAAGAACTGAATGCCGTTCGAGTCGCCGTTGATGCCGAGTTCCTCCACTTGGGACTGGGTCGGGACATACGCCTCGCGGCAGTCGGGGCAAATCGTCCGGATCAGCCGTTGGGCGATGACGGCGGTGAGGGAGGAGGAAATCAGGAACGGCTCGATGCCCATGTCGATGAGCCGGGTGAGCGTGCCGGCCGCGTCGTTGGTGTGGAGAGTGGAGAAGACCAGGTGGCCGGTGAGGGAGGCCTGAATGGCGATCTCGGCGGTTTCGGCGTCGCGGATTTCGCCGACGAGGATGATATCCGGATCTTGACGCAGAATCGACCGGAGGGCGTTGGCGAACGTCAGTTCGATCTTCGGGTTCACCTGGATCTGTCCGATGCCCTTGATCTGGTATTCGATCGGGTCTTCCACCGTGATGATGTTCTTGTCCGGCGAATTGATTTTCGAGATGGCCGCGTAGAGCGTGGTGGTTTTTCCGGAACCCGTGGGGCCGGTCACCAGGATGATCCCGTTGCTGCGCTTGAGAAGGACGTCCAACATGCGGAGGTCCTTCTCGCCCATGCCGATTTCCGGGAGGTCGAGGAGCCCTTTGCTCTTGTCGAGCAGTCGCATGACGATGCGTTCACCGAAGGCGGTGGGAACCACGGAGACGCGCACGTCCACGTCCTTTCCGGCGATGCGGAGCCGGATGCGCCCGTCCTGGGGCAGCCGCTTCTCCGCGATGTTCATGCCCGCCATGACTTTGATACGCGAAGTGATGGTGGGCTGGGCCGCTTTCGGGGGCGTGTGGACGTTGTAGAGGATGCCGTCCACTCGGTATCGAACCACCACCTCCCGCTCGAACGGTTCGATGTGGATGTCGGTCGCGCGCTGCTTGATCGCGTTGTAAAGGAGCGAATTGACGAGGCGGATGATCGGTTGCTCATCCGTCACGTCCAAGAGGTCCTCCGGCTCAGGCAGGGCCTCGGCGTCGATGCCGAGGGTCTCATCCTTCAACTCCTCCATGGCCCGGCCGCTCGCGGCGAGTTTGTCGTAGATCTGATTCGTCAGGGCGACGATCCGGTCTTTCTCAGCCAGAAAAAGATCGAGAGGGCTTTCCAGGACCAGCCCCAGATCGTCGATCCCTTCGATGTCGAGGGGGTCGTGCAGAACCGTCAGGATGCTGCCGTTTTCGCGTTTGAGCGGGAGGATGTGATGGGTTCGCACGAATTGAATGGGAATGCGCTCGGCGAGTTCAATCTGGAGATCTTCGGGCGTTTTCTGGAGGATGGGGATGTCGAACTGCCGGCTGAGCGCCTGAATCAAATGCGTCTCATTGATCGACTTCTGCCTGACGAGGATCTCGCCGATACGTCCGCCTTTTGACTTCTGGGCCTCCAGCCCGTTTTCCACGGCTTCGGCCGAAATGCCGTAGTCCTGGACGAGAATTTCGCCGAGCTTGCGATGGGTCACCCCATCCCCTCCTACTGCCCTTCTTTTGTGGGCGGCGGCGGTTCCTGGGCCGGAGGCTCCGGAGTGGGAGATTCTTCCTTGGGTTTTGGGGGGGGCGTGGGTTCGGGTGGCGCCGGGCTTGCGTCAAAATTCTTTTCGGCCTCTCCGGAGCGCGGCGAATCAGGTGGCGCCGGTTCCTCCAGCCGATCACGCAGTTTCTTTGTTGCTTTTCTGTGCTCCTTCGTGGCGCGTTCGATGGTCTGGCGCATTTCCTGTTCCTTCCGGAGACCGAGATCGCGCACTTCTTCCGGTGTGCTGAGAACATAGGGAGTCAGGAAGATGAGCAGATTCGTCTTCAGAAGCGTTTTCTTCGACGACCGGAAGAGCCAACCGATGATGGGGATGTCGCCGAGAATCGGGACCTTGCTTTCGCTGATGCTGATCGTATCTTCGAGGAGGCCGCCGATGACCACCGTCTGTTTGTCCTGCACGACCAACGTGTTCTTGACCTGTCTTTTCCGCGTGATGAGGCCCTGTTGGCCGACCTGGAATCCGGTGGGCACCGACTCACTCACCGCGGAGATCTCCTGAGAGATCTTCAGGCGGACGGCCCCGCTCTCGTTGATTTGCGGTGTGACTTTAAGATTGATGCCCACGTCTTTTCGCTCGATGTTCTGGATGATCGGCGCGCCGGCCAGCGTCGATTGCTGCGTCTGGGTGATGAACGGAATGTTCGAGCCGACGATGATCTCGGCCTCCTCGTTGTCCATGGTTAGAATCTGTGGCGTGCTGAGGATGTTCACGTCGTTGTCGGAGGCCAGAGCGTTGAGGAACGCGCCGAAGGTGGGAAAGGCCAGCTTGGCGCCGCCGACATCAATCTCGAACTTCTCACCGAGGATTCCGAAGAACACGCCCGGCTTGGCGAAAGTGGCAATGCCCGTCCCGGCGGATGCCCCGGTCGCGCCGGTTCCTCCCCCGAGGGGAATGAGGGTGCTCGATCCGCCCAGGTTCGTGCCGCCGAAGGTGATCGCCCCGGCGCCGTCCTTGGAGGCCTGGCCGCCGTGGGCCACGATCCCCCACTCCTTCTTTCGATCAAACGAGACTTCCATGACCACGCCTTCGACGTAGACCTGCTTGCGACGGACGTCGAGCTGCTGGATGACGGAATCGATGACCTCGTAGTCCCGCTGCGAGGCAATGATGATGAGAGAATTCGTGGCCTTGTCCGCCGTGATTTTGACTCCGCCCTCCAACGTGACGCTCGATGGGGAGCCTCCGCCGCCGGGCTGGGAGGGGGGCGAGGGCTGCCCCGGCATTCCGGCGGATCCCGTTTGCCGCGTGGGAAGCCCCGACACGAGGCTGGCCAGCACTTGCGCGAGTTGCTCGGCATCCGCATAGTTGAGCGAGCGGACACGGATCCGCCCGCCACCCGCCTCCACCGGCACGTCCAGATCCCCGATCAGCTTCTTGAGTTTCTCGATTTCGAGCCGGGGGCCGACGACGATGAGGACGTTCATCCTCTCATCCGGAATGATTTTCGTGATTCCTCCGGCGCCGGGCTGGCTGCCCGCGCGGCCGACCCGTCTTTGCCGTCCGGTCTGTTCAACGAAGATTTGTGAGATCTGCTGGGCCAACGTGACCGCCGTCGCATATTTCAGGCGGACAATTTCGACGATGTCTTCGAAACCGGGAACGTCCAGCGTGTCGATGATACGGAGGAGGCGAAGGATATTGGCCGATGTGTCGATGAAGATGAGCGTGTTGGTGGCGAGATAGGATTTGATCACGCCGTTGCGGGACACGAGATCGCGCAGGAGTCCTTCGATTTCGTCCGCGGGCACGTACTGGAGAGGAACCAGGCGCGTGATGAAGGTTTCCACCGGCGGGAGGGGCGTCTGTTCCACGCTCGTGGGAATGCTCTCCTGTTTGGCGTCCGTGGCCGGAATGATTTTCATGATCTTTCCGGAAGGTACGAGCGTGAACCCACGCACATTCATGACGCTCTCGTAGACGTGATAGGCCTCTTCGACGGTGACCGGCTGGGGCGAGATGATGGTGATCTTGCCGCGCACGCGCTCGTCGAGAATGAAGTTCTTCCCGGTCAGATTGCTGATGGTTTTCGTGAGATCCTTGATGTCGAATTCGCCGTCGATGTTGACTTTCTCTTTCGGATCGAAGGTGGGCTTCCTGGCTGGCGCACCCGGCGCGGGGGCCTGGCCGGTGAATAGCAGGAAAAAGGCGAGGCCGATGGCGGCCCTGGAGAGAGGGCTCACGGGATTCGGGGGGCTATCCTCGCGGTCGAATCCGCGCAGGAAGAGTCGCAGATCGAGCGTTACCGGATGTCATAGTTGAAACTTTGGGCCGAGCCGTCGCGTTCCAGATCCAGGGAGAGGCGGGAGGCTGCCTTGAGCTGCGTGAACGCTTGGAGCGCTTCTTCGGTCGTCGTGATGTTCAAGCCGTTGATGCGGCGGAGGACGTCGCCGTTCTTGATCCCGATCTGGTCGAAGAGACTGTCCGGGCGGATCGAGAAGATCCGGAAGCCGTCGGGCTTGCCTTTGTCGAAGTGCGGCACCACGCGGGCCTGCGTCAGGAGCGTGCTGAGGTTTGAGAGGTGTTCGTTGACCGTGTTGCGGTCGAGTCTGTACTGGCCGGGCGCGACCTGCTGAGGCGGCGCGGTGGGGCCCGAAGGAGCGGGTGGGCTGTAGCTCGCGGTCTGAGGTTGCGCATCCACGGGCCTCGGTTTCCCCTCCTCGCAGAGCACGAGTTTCTCCAGGTACCCGAGCCGCTCGAAGTAGACCACCTGTCGATCCACTTTGACCAGCTTGACGTCCGGCTTGATCATGCCGCCGACGAAAAACAGATTGACGTCTTTGTTCGGGGTGTCGAGATCCTGGATGGACGCGAAGGAGTGGTCGGCTTGAGAGCTGACCACGGTGCCCACCAGACACAGGTTGAGCGAAGTGTGTTGAGCCGCATTGGGATCGATATCGGGTGTGGTTCCCTGGGCCGCCTGATTCTCGGTGGCGGCGCCGAAAATATTTTTGTCGAGAATGGGCGAGTAGTCTTTGGCTGCCTGAACGGTGGTGGGTGCCTCCACGGGCGCCAAGGCCGCGGGTTTGGGCCGCGAACCGAAAGCCAAGTTCTGATCGATCACCGTCGTAACGAGATGGGCGTTGACGTACGAGATCAGCGTGAGAAGGGCAATGTTGATAATGGTGCCGAGTTTCTGGGCGGTCATTTTTGGTATTTTAGCTCAGAAAACGGGCACTTGCAAAGGGTTGATCAGCGGGAACGGGAGACGACCCAACGGGCGATCGCCCGGAGCGGGTCGGCCCCGGGTCCGAACGGGCGGAGGCTCCGCTGGGCGCTTTCGGCCAGATAATTCGCCTTGTTGCGCGCGCCCTCGATCCCGTAAAGGGTGACGAACGTGGTTTTCCTCAATTTCTCATCCTGGCCGGCCTCCTTGCCCAATTGGCTCGACGTGGAGGTGGCGTCGAGAAGATCGTCGGCGATCTGAAAGGCCACGCCGATCTTGAGGCCGTATCGCTGCAGGGCGCCGAGGGTGGCGGCGGACGCCCCCTTCACCAGGGCTCCCGCGGTGAGGGCGGCTTGGATGAGCGCGCCGGTCTTGCGCCGTTCGAGGTCTTCGATCCGTGCGGGTGTGGGTGTCGCGGGCACCTGTCCGATATCGATGGCCTGACCCGCCACCATTCCATCCGGACCGGAGGCGCGAGCGATGGCTTGGATAATCCGGACAACCGCCGCCGCCGGAAGCTTCGAGGGGTTCCGCGCCAGGATCTCAAAGCCGAGCGTGAGGAGCGCATCGCCGGCGAGGATGGCCTGTGGTTCGCCGAAGACCTTGTGACAGGTGGTCTTGCCGCGCCGGAGATCGGCGTTGTCCATCGACGGCAGATCGTCGTGAATCAGGGAGTAGGTGTGGATGAGTTCGATGGCGCAGGCGACCGGAAGGGCTTTTTCGGCCTTTCCCTTCACCGCTTCGCACGCGGCGATCGCGAGAATGGGTCGGAGACGCTTGCCGCCGGCGAAGACGCTGTATCGCATGGCCTCGAAGAGGCGCGAGAGATCGGCATTGGAAGCCGAGCGTGGGGAGGGCAGGATCGTGCCCAGGGCCGCGTCGATACGGCGAACCCGCTCGCGGAAGTAGCCTCCCAGATCGAAGGCATCGGCCGCGTCGGACGGCTTCGGCTGCCCACCTTCAGAAGGGGATGTCATCGTTTCCCTTCGTGGCTTTCTGCCCCCGGGCGGGTTTTTCGGGCGAACCTTCGTTTTCCTCGAAGGGAACGGCCTTGCTCTCGCCCCTTCCGTTTTTCATCAGTGTTTCCACCTTGAACTGGGCTTCGTCCAGCTTCTTCTTGCAGAAATCGGAGAGCTTCTTGCCTTCCTCGAAGAGTTCGATGGATTTCTCGAGGGGCAGGTCGCCCTTTTCGAGATCGTCTACGATCTGTTCGAGACGCTTGAGGCCGTCTTCGAATCGCATGGATTTCGGGTCGATTTTGGCCATCGGGTTCTCCTTGCAGCTAGATCAACCTGCCCTGCCTGGGGTCGCGGATGATTTCGCACGTCAGTTCGCCGTCCCACAGTCGGACTTCGACTTTTTCGCCCTTCCGGGTCTGTTTCGCCTGGGTGAGGATGGCCCTCTGGGGGAGGCGATAGGTAATGGAGTAGCCGCGTTTCAGGATGGACAGGGGGCTCAGGGATTCAAGCAGAGCGCCGTGCCGCTCGACGGCCTGGGCCTTCGCGGCCAGGATTGTTTCGCTCGAAGCGTCGAGGCGCTGATCGAGGCGACTCAGATCGATGCCCGCTTGGAGGAGGCGGCGAGTCGGGCTGAGCAGGGTGAGGGCGCGGGCAAGTTCTTTGAGGTGGGATTCGTGCTGCGTCAGGAGCCAGACGGCGGCGTTGTCCATGCGGGCGGAAACGTCATCCAATCGGAGCAGGAAATCCTCCACCCTCCGCTCGGGAGAAGTCAGTACGCGGAGGGCCTGTTGGAGGCGCGCGAGATTCGTGGCCAGGAGGTTTTTCATGGCTCGCGCCAGTCGGATGTCCAACCCTCCCATCTTCTCCTCGAGTTCAATCTTGCTCCGGATGACCATTTCCGCCGCCGCGGAGGGGGTCGGCGCGCGGACGTCGGCCACAAAATCGGCGATGGTCGTGTCGATTTCATGCCCGACGGCCGAGATCACCGGAATCTTCGATTCGAAAATGGCCCGCGCGACCACCTCTTCGTTGAACGCCCAGAGGTCCTCCAGCGATCCCCCCCCCCGGCCGACGATCAACACTTCCGCCCAGTCCCGTTCGTTCATCTCGCGAATGGCGGCGGCGATCTCTTCGGCGGCGCCCTCGCCCTGCACTTTGGCCGGGGCGATCAGCACGTGGACGTTCGCAAATCGCCGCCGGAGAACCGTGAGAATGTCGCGGACGGCTGCGCCCGTCGGAGAGGTGACGATCCCGATCCGCTGTGGCAGCTCCGGGAGCGGTCGTTTGCGCGCGGGATCGAACAGGCCTTCTTTTTGCAGTCTCTGCTTGAGCTTTTCGAATTCGAGAAGGAGCGCGCCCACGCCGACCGGCTGGAGAAAATCGACGATGAAAGAGTAGTTGCCGCGCGGTTCATAGAGATTGAGGCGGCCGTGGGCGACGATTTCCATTCCGTCTTCAAGATCCACCTTGAAAACCGATTTCTTTTCCGCGAACCGGAAAATGACGGAGCTCAGGATCGAGGAGGCATCCTTCAATGAAAAATACGCGTGGCCCGAGGCGTGAGGCCGGTAGTTGGCCACCTCGCCCCGCACCCAGAGGTCCGGGTAGCGTCCTTCCAGTAGGCCTTTGAGTTCGTGCGTGAGCTCGCTGACGGAATAGACTTTTTGCGCCTCGGCGAGGCTGAGCGAGGATGGATTGGGCACTAGAGCTCCGTGATGAAGGGGTTGGTCTTGCGTTCGCGACCGATCGTGGTGGCGGGGCCGTGGCCGGGATAGACGACCGTTTCATCGTCCAGCCGGAGAAGGCGTTCGCGAATGGATTTCATGATGTCGTCGAACGATCCGCCCCAGAGATCGGTCCGGCCGATGCTGCCCAGGAACAGCGTGTCGCCCGTGAAAAGTTTATCCCCCGCGCCGTTGGCCAGACGAAAAGTGAGGCTCCCGGGAGTGTGACCTGGAGTGTGGATGGCTTCGAGCTGGAGGGATCCCGCGGTGAAGCCGTCGCCGTCCTTGGAGGGGCCGTCGATCTGGGCGGCCAAACTCGGCCGGATGCCGAGGAGCGCGGCCTGTGCCGGCAACATTTTGAATAGAAAATCATCGTCCGGGTGCAGGTAGACCCGGGCGTTCGTGGAGGCCTGCAATTTCCGGGTCCCACCGATGTGGTCGAGGTGGGCGTGGGTGTGGAGAATGGCCTTGACAATAAGGTTGTGTCGTTTCAATATCGCGTCGATTCGCTCGGTTTCGTCCCCCGGATCGATGACCAGGGCTTCGCGCGTGGATTCGTCGCCCAGGATGTAGCAGTTGCACTGGAACGGGCCCACGACGGCGGTTTCCAAGACCATGGAACCGACAGTAGCACGGGAGGGCCGTTTTTCAAGCCCGGCTGGGAGAGTGACAGGGCGGACCGGGTGTGATAGAGAGTAAGTGTAGGACATCCCGAATCGGCTCATGAGGCCGGGCAGGGAGCAGCCAAGGAGGGGCCAATGAGTTAGAGGCAGATGAGCGATTTTGATCTGACGCTGATTCGGAAAAAGCTGGCCCGCGATCTCGGCAAATCGGCCGGGAGAAACGCCAAACCCGTCAAAGGTCCCTACGACGTTTCCATTTTCCCTTCTTCCAAGGGGCGGTACATCAAGTTTGCCCTGGCGGGCTTGGCGATCGTTTTCTCCGTGGGATTGGTTTCGTATTTGTTTGAGTCGGGGGAACCTCAGCCGGGCCATTCAGGCAAGGCCGGTGAAGTGAAGGTCAAACAGCCCTCCGCTGCGATGGCTCAGCTTGAGCGATTGGCGAGCCTCCCGGCCACTCCGGCGGTTTCCGCCCCCATGAAGGCCGAGGATGGTTCGGCGCATCGGCCCGTAGAAGTGAAACCGGTGGAACGAGCCGGCTATTACGTGCAGGTGGCGGCGTACCGGGGGATGCGGACGATGCAATCGGCTCAGGACCGCGTTTCCCAGATGGGCTACGAGAAACAGATGGTGGTCAAGGAGACGTTCTGGACTCCGCAGTACGTGATCGTGGAATCCGGCTCCGCGCAGGCGACGGAAATCGCCGCGCGGGTGGGCGCCGCCCTCCGGAATGTTCGACCCATGCTGCTGGTTGAACCGGTCGGGGGGGGGGGCCTGAGAGTCGGCCCGATCTACTATTCCGAGCTTCTGGAGAATGTGCGCGGGCGGCTAGGCCAGGCCGGACTGATCGTCCGCGATGTTGCGGTGGTGGAAAGGGAATTGATTTATCTCCTGCTCATCGGGCCCTACGCGGACGAAGCCTCGGCGGCGGAGACGCGAGCCCGGCTTCATTCCTTCGCTCCTGACGCCCTCTTGATTTTCGAAAAGGGCGCGGGCGGGTAGCCCAGGACTGGCCTGGGATTTGAAATTTGAGATTTCAGATCTCAGAGTGGGTGGCGGGGTGATCCCGGTCACAATCTTCAGACATTCCTCAAGTTTTGCCTTCCGGCTCCGATAACTTCACATAAGGCCTGAAAATAGAAAGAGTGAGTGGAGAACGGGGCGCCCCGGGGGGGGCCAGCCAGGACAGGCGCGGTACTTGCCGCAACGTGGCCGAGCGTGATGCGAGGCCGACCCACGGCAAGTGCCAGCCAGGACAGGCGCGGTACTTGCCGCAACGTGGCCGAGCGTGATGCGAGGCCGACCCACGGCAAGTGCCAGCCAGGAGCAGCAAGGAAAGGAGCAAACATGGAGGTCAGTATTCACGCGGAGGTTCTGAGAGCGCAGTATCTTTCAACCCAACTGGGTGGGGTCTACGGGGGTGGGGGGCAAACGTCGTTCCCACCGGCGCTGGATCGAGCACGGGCAAGCATCGCACCGGCGCAATTCCCCAAATCCAATCCTTTCGCCGTCCCCGGAGCGGAGCGGAGGGGGGCGGCCCCTGATTCAGGACCGGCCACGGTGGTTTCACTCTCCTACAAGAGTCTGGATCTCCGCATTTCAATGGACGATTCAGAGGTCAAAGAGTTGGAGGAATCGGGGGGAGCGAAGCCGGCGCTCGAAGATAAATTTTCTCCGGAAGCGGTCAGCGATCGGATCATCGATTTCATCAAGGGACTCTTCCAAACCTTTCAAGGGCAGGACCCGAACGGTGACGTGAACACTTTTGCGGGGGAGGTCGCCCGGGGTGTGGAGGAGGGTTTCGCCCAGGCGAAGGAACTCCTGAAGTCGATGGACATGCTCACGGAATCCCTCGCCAAGACGATCGGGGAGACCCATCGGCTCACGGTGGACAAACTGGGGAACTTCTTCGATTCCATCGGTGTGACGCTGGAGAATCTGCTCCAATCGGCCACCGAACTGACGGGGGCTTCCCCCGCTCAGACCCTGCAAGCCACCCAGGCGACGTAGCCACCACCGTCACTTTCCTCCGTCGCCGCCCCTCGTCCCCGTCCGGGGATGGGGGGCATCTCTATGGGGGTTGAAGGGGCAGCTCGATCTGTCCGTCGACCGGGGGTTTCCGGGATCTGAGTAGGTTGTATCCTACGGTCCAACAGTAGACGCTCGATTCAACAAACCTGATCTTGAGATCAGCTTCCGCCATTTCCCCCCGCTGATCCACTGTTGTGACAGCTACGCTGTGGATTTTGTTCTTTCGGGCAAAGTTGAGCAGAGTTGAAAGTTCATACGGCCTCTCGTGGAAGCGGTTTGTCCACTTGACTTCTACACACCACCGGACTTTTTCGGTGTCCCTCCACACCAAGTCCACCTCCCCTTCATGCTTGCATCGGGCATAGAACAGATTCTCCAGGCCGGATGAATGCGTCCATTGGCTCAGGATCGCTGTTTCGACCATGTTGCCCATGAAGGGATGTTCAGAATTGATCGGATGGAAAAGCGCGGACCTCATGGAAGGGTTTGTCAAGTAGACCTTGAAGTAGTTGGCTCTTCTGAATCGCCGGCCAGCGTCGTCAAGCCGGTGAAGAACGATTATTAGGAAAGCCGCCTGAAGGTATTCGATATACTTCTTCAGCGTGTTCTTTGCGACCCCTGCCCCTGAAGATAGCCCATCGAGCGAAACTTCGTTTCCGGTATTGTAGGCGAGGACCGTGAACAAGCGATTAAGCTCTTGGATGTCTTGGATGCCGTACAGGTTCGGCAAATCCTTGAGGAGCACCTTGTCGACGATGTCACTCTTGATGAACCGCTGCGGGTTTGCCTGGATGGCCTTGGAGAACAGGGCCTCTGGATATCCTCCGAAATTCAAGTAGTTCACGAATTCCTGGTTCAAGGTGGCGATGTTCGCGGACACCCCCCAGCCGGTTGCCATGTCGCCCGGGTGGCGCGGCCACTCGATCAGGTTATTCTTGCGCAGGAGTAGGAGATACTCATAGAAGGTGAGCGGGGGGAGATAGAAATCTGTGAATCTTCCGGCACCGGACTCGGTACTCTTCAACTTTAACGCGGCGGCTGCGGAGCCGGAGGCGACAAATCGCGTCTTCCCGTAGTCGTCTACGAGTCTTTTGAGATGGACCTCCCAACCTCGGAGGTATTGAATCTCATCGAAGAAGATGAAGCAGTTCTCAAGTTTCGGGCTTTCCGCCATCTGCGCGTAAAGTTCCACGAGATGCTCGAGGCGACATCCTGAGTAGACGGGGGCCTCGATCGACAGGTAACAGATATTCCTGGGCCGCACTCCTTGTTCGATTAGTTGCTGGATGGCGTGGTATAAGAGAATGGTTTTCCCCACTCTGCGCGGGCCCATGAGTACCACCGCTCTTCGAGCCCCCGCTTCGAGAACTAGGTTGAGGAAGTCGGGCAGGTATGCGCGGGGCGTCATGGACCGATGGTCCGCGTCGATAGCTCCATCGATCCACCAAGGGTTTTCCAGCTTGATCTTTTCTTGTCGTTCCTTATCTGAGATCTGCTGCATTGGATACCGCCTGCCTGTTGGGGCTCAGCATATGGCACGATGAAAATAAAGTCAAGTATTTGATCTTATTTTGTTTTACGTGGATAATACAACAACACTAGTTTGTTACGTGGTTGCATATGTGCAACCCCAGTCTAAAGCCGGTAGTGCGTCAGGTCGGCAGGTGGTCGATGAAGGTGAGGTTGCAGGAGCGGCCGTGGGTGGATTCGGCCATGTCGACGGCGGCCTCGACGGACGGTGCGGGAACGAAGATCGGGGTCCTTCGCGCCCGCCACGATGACCTGGCCGATGTGCTTCATGCGCCGGAGAGGATAGGGCTCATGGGGTCAACTCTTGACTTGATACTAGCTCATGGGGTCAACTCTTGACTTGATACTACTTTGGGGTGGCGCGTAGAAATGGGGTCACTCTTGAATATTGATTTTCTCCCGAGGTCCGGATCGGCGGTGCGACGGAGATGATCCCGCCATTACTCACAGTCCATATGTTAACGCAAGACCTGACACCGTATGTTTGTGGCATCTAAACCCGAGCTTCGGATCGGTCACAAGGCTTTTCTTTCTCGATCTATTTACGCCGGTCACCTTCTTTCCTGCGTGTGAGTTCCAAGCACTGGGCAGAGGGCTGGCGTACATCCCACGCAGTTTCATACTTGAGACATTTGTCGGTTGCTCGGCAGGTGCAGCAAATGGCGTGAATGTGACAATCGATCCTTCCATCCAGACTCCCGGAATAATTCATCGGCTCACGACTGGTGGTCACGCCGAGGCATGGATGAAATTTGGAACCCTTCACGCCCTTGTCAACCATAATGCAATGTAGGAAACAACGTCCCGGTAAGCGTTCTAAATCAGGAACCTGTCTCCGAAATCTACTGGAGGCAGGCGAGACCCTGGTCGGCCTTGCCCAGTGAGGAATTGTATCCAAGCTCTATCACCGTCCGCTCCCCGTTCTTGGTGGCGGAGGCCCATCCATTGTCGCCGACCACCTTCATGTTCACCGATTGCGGTGCGGTGTCTTTCGTGTAGGACCCCGTGTGGCTCGATCCGGAAATGATGAACATTGTGGTCGAATCCATGAAGAGGGGATGGCCCTGAAGGTTGACCTGTACAACATTCTCGGGAGATTTCAGTGTCTTCTTGCCATTCTTTCCGGCGGAACCTTCTCCGAAGGGAACGCAGGTCAGGTTCCAGGGATTGTTTTTCCCGTCACCGGATGACCAGTTTTCGTTGAACGGCTGTCCATCCTTGTCCACGTAATTGTTGCAGGCCCCTCCCCGGTCAATGGCGATGAGATCCTGGCGAAGCAGGATCGGAACGTAACGGAACGTGGAGATAAGGTCGTCGTAATACAGGCTCCCGTGCTTCTTCCAGGCCCAGTCGTTGATTTTCGCCGAGAAATTCTGTTCGCGCACGCCCTTCGGGCTCGCATGGTACAATTTCAGGAACTCCTTCGGGGTAGCAGTTGCCATGCCATAGCAATACGCGCAGACCGGCTTCTTCGCGTCTCGATTGAGGTAGAGGGGGTACTCGCGATCGGAAAAAACCTGCCCCGGGTATTGCAGATGATAGTCGCGGCAAGAGACGGGTATGAACGCCTTGTGGGCCGGAAGGTCGTCCGCGATCGTTTCCGGCATGGGGGTGACGCTCCCGATCGCGCACGTTTCGGGTGTCCTTTCACACACCTGTGCCAGATCCCGCAATTTGCGAATCGTCCCGGATGTTGGATCCGTGATCTGAGTCTTGGCGTCGACCACGTTATAGGAGTGATACTTCGTGGTCGACGTCCACTCATAGTCATCCGGGTTATTGAACATGTTGTCGATTTCGCCGAGGAGTTTCTGGTAGTCATCATAGGAATTCAGGATCGCCGTAATGGCTGCCACCTGAGCGGTGTTATCCGCGTTGCATGCGTCCTCGGAGCCGGGACAGGCCACGTCCTTCTGGAGCCAGGCCTTGCGCTTGGACTCCCAATCGTCCCTGCTCCACTTGCGGAATGAGGCCAGGTACGCCGCCGTCTCGGAGGCGTCCGCGCCGCCCCCCAGGCAATCCTTGAGCTTACCGGTGAATTCCTGTGTCTTGGCGTAGAAACCATCCAGGGTGTCCCCAGGCGCCTGGAAATCGCATTCAATGGCGGCGTTCATAAAGGTTTTGAAGCTCTTTTTTGAGTTGTCATACGCAGCCTTGAAATCCGCGTTTGTCGACCCGCCCGCCGACTCATTGGGAACCTCTTCGCTGAATCCACCTGAGATGGATGCGGCGGCGGACGCGTCGGTTGCGACGATTTCAATCATGAGCTTGAGCTCGGCGCCGGTTTCCATCTCGAACAGGTAGTAGTCTCCACAATGATTGACGAAATCATCGAATGTGTCATACGCGCCGAGGATTTCGTCCTTGATGACGATGTCGGGGTTCAGGGACTTGACCAGCCCGGCCGCGGTGGAGTGATACACTCCGTAGACGCGGTTCGTTGAAAACTCGGCCGAGGCGGACCAAGAGGCATCTTCGCCCGCCTTGAACACTCCGATGCCCATCTTGGCGTGCTCGTTCATGGAAAGGCTGGCGGAAAGGTCCACGGAGGTCTTGATCACCTTTGCCTCGGTGACGCTCTCGACCGTTCCCGGTTTCCAGTAGCCGCCGGTCGTGGGATCCTGCGAGAACCCGGTCTTATCAAGGTCCACACACACGATCTGATCGTCCGCCGCGCCGGACACGGAATCGTAGGCGGACCCCCAGTTCATACGGGTCTTGACGTATTTGATGTCCAACGCATTGTGGCCGTCGAAACTCCGGGCCACCACGCGATCCACCCTTCCCGCGTCCTTGGCCTCCAGTTCCGGAGGCGTGATTTGGGCCAATGTCGCATCCGTCTCCACAGGCTCCGGGGGCGCGGCTGAGTTTGATTTGCCGGAGCCGTTGCAACCAACGAAGGTCACGGGCAGAACAATGACAAAGGCCAAAATACCGGACAGGGGAAAATGTATCATTTGCGAACTCTCCTTTGGAAATGGGGACTTTGGGGAAGACCGTTCAGTGATCCGTAATGTCCACAATCACCGCCCGGCGCGAGGAAGAATCGAGATTGAATCAGCGCGAATTTCCTTGCCGCTGGAAGCACGGGGTGCAACCTACGCTACGCGGACGAAATGTCAAGGTCGATAGAGTGCATCCGAAACCTCAGCGCTTCTCGACCCGCCTGCCGGTCTGCGGGCGGGAGGGATCGAAGAACAGGCGGGGTTACTGTTCGAGCGGATTCGAGAACTCCAAGACTTCGAGACTGGTTCCGTTCGCGCCAATTTCCGGACGCACATACGGCTCATACGGTGTCACATACGGTGTCAGGTCTTGCATTCATTCATTTCGTCTTCTCGAACTCCCGCAATCGTCTGCTCACGGTCGAGTAATGAACGCCCAATGACGCCGCGATCTCGCCCAACGTGTACCCCTCTCGAATATAGGCACGGCCCACCTCCTGCGGCGTCCCCTTCCTTCACGATCTCCCCGATCCCCCGGCGTACCCCAATTCCGGCCGATGAAGTCTGGGAGGAGCTGGGTATTTCCAGAAAGAAGAAGTCCACCCGCCGATAGCCGGTCCCCTATTCCCCGGGACAACGCGATGCTTGCCGCCGGGGTTCGTGCATGATGTGTTCAGGTCGGCAGGTGGTCGATGAAGGTGAGGTTGCAGGAGCGGCCGTGGGTGGATTCGGCCATGTCGACGGCGGCCTCGACGGACGGTGCGGGAACGAAAGGATCCTTCGCGCCGGCCACGATGACTTGGCCGATGTGCTTCATGCGCCGGAGAGGATAGCTGGCCATGAGTCCGTGAACGGGGTGGAACGAGTAGCAGTATCGGTACTTAAAAAGGTAGTCCGGCCGGTTGGCGAAATCTTCTTCGAACTGGTCACGCATCGCCCAGGGGTCTTTTGTGACAGGCAGGACGCGATCCCACACCTCGCGATAGGCGGCGTGGTGAACGTCGTCCCATTCGTTCGGACACGGCGTGGCCATGATGACCGTGCAGCCTTTCTTGCCGACGCTTTCCGTGGTTCCACCGAAGTAGCCGAGTCCCGATGAAAAAAGCGTAAGGATCGGGTTCATCTTCGCGAACGTGGCGTAGGGGCTGTACGACGCCAGGCCGTAAACGAGCACGTCGGCCTTTTCACCTTCCGGAACCGCCGCCGGCACGGAATCCTGGAGAAGCGAGAGAACTTTCTTGCGCGTGGCGGAGACTCCGCCCGCGAAGACATGGGCGACCTCGAAGGGGCTGCGGAGCACGGTCTCAATCTTGAACACGCGGTTCTTGCCCAGTTTCTCGTCCACGAGCGCGCCCATTTCGTCGAGCACGCGATGGAGCGGATTGTTGCGAACGGAGGCGCTGAGGCCGTCCGGCGAGTGGTGCCACCGGATGCTCCGGTTGGTGCTGAGGCCGACGCAGACCGATTTCCATCCTCCCGTGAGGCCGCGGAGGGCGCTCGCGTTGATGTAAACGGTGAGATCGCAATCGACCACGAGTTTGTTGACTTCCACGTCGTATCCGTTCGGCGTGGCGCCGAGGTAGGCGAGGTTTTCCTTGTCTTCCGCATCGTGGGAAAAGACACGGTAGCCGAACTCCTGCACGAGGTCGTCGCCGATGATCCGTCCGATCTCGTTGCGCGTCCACCGCCGGTGCAGCGCCGAGGCGCAGACGAGCCAGATGTCGTTTCTCTGCACGCCGGCCTTGCGGAGGTCGTCCAGTACGGCCCGAATGGCCAGATTTCGCAGCGGGGCGAGACAGATCACGGTGGGATCGTCGAACGCGATAAGGACCTTGCTTCCATTCCGGACCAATTCCGGTATTCGCGGCATGTCCATCGGGCGATCGAGGGCGTCGCGAACCGCTTTGCCAATGTCCGTGATCGGCGGCAGTTTGCCCGGCATCCAGGAGCTGGGCCGCTTCCGGGTACGGTCCGGGAGTGTCGCGTCGATCATCCCGTCACCGAAGGCCATCGAGACGCTGATCGCCATTCCGCCTTCTTACCAACCCCGGCGAAAGAAGTCGAGCGGGAGCCGCACCCCGCCTGCCATCGCTTCCCATCGCCCCTTGCGCTTCGCTCCAGGGACGATGAGCGGTAGGGCCATGCGAGCTCTGCATCGTGTTCGGCCTGACGGGCGGGGTACCGCACCATCCATGGCTGGCACTTGCCGTTCAAGCGCCGCCCGTCCCTGGGACGGCTATGCTGGCGGCAAGTACCGCACCATCCATGGCTGGTTGCCGGAGGGTGCCATTTGCCTTATTGTGTAGTCATAGTGACCCGGATGGTCCTCTTATGGGCGGTTCTTGCGATGGCCTGTTCGTCTGAGAACACGGGCGAGAAACCGCCGACACTCGCTCCGCCCACGCGCGGATATCAGATCAGAGCAGATCCGATCCGCGTGGACGCCGGCGAGGAGTCGGAGGTCTGTCAACATGCGGCCACCGTCGCGGGACCGGGTGAGGCGGTGCGTCGGATTGAGGTGGCCGCGGGACCGGGCTTGCATCACTTCATACTTTTTACGTGGGAAAGCGAGAGCGCGCCGACGCCGTCCCGATGGCCGTGTGTGGCGGCGGGGATCGGGGGGGATCTGTCGCACATCCTCGACTTTCGGCCACTCAGCGGGTTTCCGCCGCAGCCCTATTCCGAAATCCTATTTCCTGAAGACGTTGGATTTCCCCTTCGCCCGAACCAAGCGTTCGTGCTGGACGGCCATTTCCTCAACCTCGGGGCGACGCAGCAGAGGGAATCCAGTCTCACCGTCAACCTGCACACCGTGTCGCAGTCGGAGGTGTCGCACCTCGCGCGAATTCTGTACGATATCAATCTGTCGTTCCGCGTCCCCGCCTCGTCCAGGGGCTACGCGGAAGGGACCTGGGAGGCGAAAGAGGACATCCATCTTTTCGCCCTCACCTCTCACACCCACCGCAGAGGGATCGAGGTAACCATCCACCACGCCGAGCGACTTCCGGGCGATCCGGCCTCTTTCGAGGAGAAGGAGCCGCTCTACCGGAGCCGCGACTGGTCGTCTCCGGCGTTTGCCGTCTTCACGGAGCCGATCCTGATCCGAGCGGGAGACGGTCTTCGCTACCGCTGTCTCTTCGATAATGACAAAATGATCCCATTGATATTCGGAGTGACCTCGGAAGACGAGATGTGCATCCTCTACGGTTTCTACTACTGAGACCGTCGGGAAGCTTCCTTCCGCGCATGGTTCGACAAGCCGTTCGACGGGCTCAGGACCCCATAAGGTCCCGAGTCTATCGAGGGGCACACCATGAGCGGATGTATTCCGCCCACCCTGAGCTCCGTCGAAGGGTCGTCCTGGGCATGTCGAAGGACGAGGCCGCATGGGCGAGGCGGAGAGCAATCTTGGGGCTGTGCGTCAGCAGCTTGCTCATGGGCTGCTCCGACTCCGATGATCTGCCCTGCTCCCCCGCTCGGGTCCGCCCCGCGTATTCCGACGCCCTCTGCCTGGCGGGGGCGCTGCCGGCGGGAGACGATGACTGGGCCCGCAGCTACCGGCGGTTCGTGCTGGAGAAGGCAACAGCCGCTGGGGTCAGGACATTCCGGGACGATTTCACCTGGTCGGAGGCCGAACCGGAACGCGGTCGGTTCAACTTCGCCGCCCAGGACGCCAGAATGGACGATCTGACCGCCGCCGGCGCTCGGGAGATAGGCCTGATCACCTATGGGAACCCGTGGGCCTCGGCGAAAGGAAGCGATTGTGCGAGGCAGGACCGTGGGAATTGCGCGGTCTATCCGGCGGACGATCCGGACGACTACGCCCGTTTTGCCGCCGCTCTCGCCGAACGATATCGGGCAACGGTCTCGGACTGGGAAATCTGGAATGAGCAGAACTCGGGCTTCCGGTTTTGGGTGGGCTCCGACTATCCGTGGAAGTATGGGGCGGGCACGGGGGGCGATCCCGATCGTTACGGCGAACTGCTCGGGCGAACCTACAAGGCGATTAAGGCCGTCCACCCGAAATCCGCCGTTGCCTACGGGGGGCTTTTTTATCACGAGCAGTTCATCATGGGCGCGGAACGATTCCTTGACCTGAGCCTGATGCATCGCCCCGACTTGGGCAGGTTTTTCGACGTCCTCGCGTATCATCCCTACACCACCTATCCTCCCCAGGTTCCACCGGAGGCAGGCGACTCAACCGAAATTCCTCTCGTAACGATGCAGAAGAATCTTGAGAACGTGATGGCTATCCGGGGCACTGGAACCAAAGAGGTCTGGGTGACGGAGGTCGGCTGGCCCGTATATGGGCAAGTGGATGAGGAGAGGCAGGCGCAGTATCTCGTTCGCAGCGCCATTCTGGCGATGAGCGCGGGTGCAACGCGCGTTTGCTGGTTCACCTTTCAAGACGGACCGGAATTCAGGAGTTTCCCGCCTGAGCAGGCGTTCGGGGTCTTCCGTTACGCCAACGATCGAACAAGCGCCGGTCCGAAGCCCGCGTACGACGCCCTGACTACCATGTCCGCTCGGCTGGAGGGAACCCGATACACGTGCGATCTGAATGAGGAACTGGGGTTGGGCGCGGATGGATACGCCTTTTTGTTCGAGGGCCGCGGCAAGCGCGTCCTGGTCGCATGGGCGTCCTCCGCCGATTCACAGGTTCTTTCGATGGATCTTCTTCAAGAGCTTTTCAGGGGAACCATCCTTGGCGTGAGAGCTTGGGATCGTGAAGACGATGCGCGGAATTTTCCACCGGGGGTTTCCATCCCCTTGAGCGGCTCCCCGGTCTTCGTGAGTCTGCCGTAGACGCATCGTATGCGTTCGGCACCCCCCATCCTCACCTTCCCCCTCAAGGGGGGAAGGGACAAGAACGGAAACGTCTCCCGACTCTTCCCCCTCCCCCTTGAGGGGGGAGGGACAGGGTGGGGGTGAACGCATACAACGCATCATGTCGATCGACTACGTGCCCTTCCTCTTGCGGGTTCCGTTTTTCGCCGCGATGGATTCGGAGGAAGAGCTTCTCCGGATCGCCTCGCGGGTCACGCTTCGGCGTTACGCCAAGGGGGACGTGGTTTACCGTGAGGGCGACGTGGGGGACGCCCTGTACATCATCCGGACCGGTCGCGTTCGGATCTCGGTGCGATCGGAGGCTGGGGTGGACCGGCCGGTGGCGTACCTTGGCGCAGGAGAGATTTTCGGTGAAATGGCTCTCCTTATTGAAGAGCCACGCTCGGCAACGGTTCGAGCCGACACGGCGGCGGAGATCATCGTCCTCCTGAAGGAGGACTTCCATGCGCTGCTCCGAGAGGACCCCGCGATCGCCCTGGAACTTTCCCGCACGCTCTCGCGCCGCCTGGCGCGGACCACGCGGGGTTCCGAGCGTCGTGTCGAGCCGGTTTGCATCCTGTGTGCGTCATTCGGCGCCGCGGTTTCCGGGGCTTTCGACGGGAGCGCTCTCCTGGCCGCCCGTCTCGCGCCAGCCCTCGCGGAGCAGAACACGCATCGCGTCGTTCTGGTGGATCTCCATGCGGATGGCGAAGCCTCCGCGGCGCGGCTCCTCGCCCCGGATTCCCGAAGAGTGAAAATCTCCGAACTGGCATCCTGCCTTGCCGGTCTTCACAAACTGGAGCCGCTCATGAGATCGGGTCCAAGGGGCGAGCACGTGATCACCGTGGAGCGAGACGGCGCCGAGGGTGCCTTCGAGGAAGCGTTCTCAGGATTGGTGGCGGCGCTCAAGTCGTCTTACCTGTTCATCGTCATCGCCCTGCCGGGGAGTGCGGAAGCCGTGCCTCGATCCATCCTATTGGAGCCGGACCAAATCTGGGTGCCTTTTCTGGAAGAGTCTCGATCCGCGGCGGTGGATCGAATCGAAGCGCTCACGCGCAGCATGTCGGGCCTGCCGTACAAAACTCACTGGCTATGGTTGAGGCGTGAGGAGGATCGGGATCGGAAGCGGTCGACCATCGAGGTCGATTTAGGCCGTCCTTTGAGGGGAACAGTGGACTTGCCGTCCACCTTGGTCAAGCCTCCCGAAGAAAGCGAAGAGGACTCTGCGGGGGCCGACACCGCGTTCAGAAAATCCGTTTCGCGCCTCGCCCGTCAGGTGGCACACCGATCGACGGGCGTGGCCCTGGGAAGCGGGGCGGCCTTCGGGTTCGCCCACGTGGGCGTTCTCCAAGCCCTTGATCAGGCCGGAATCGACGTTGACTACATCGCGGGGACCAGCATGGGCGCGCTCGTCGGGAGCTTTTATGCGTCCGGGCTCAACGCGGATGCCCTTGCCGAGCGGGCGATCGAAATGCAGGGCCGCGGCCGATTCCTCGGTCTGGCCGATTTCTCATTCCCGCCGCGAACGGGATTTCTGCGAGGGGAAAAGGTGGACGCCTACCTTCGGGAAATACTGGAGGAAAGGACCTTCGCCGACCTGGAGATCCCCTTCGCCTGTGTGGCCACGGACATCCTCACGGGCGAGCGGGTGGTGCTTGATCGGGGGCCGGTGCATTCGGCCGTGCGCGCCAGCCTTTCCCTTCCCTTTGTGTTCGCCCCCGTGAGGATCGAGGGCCGGCTCCTTGTGGACGGCGGCCTCGTGGAGCCGGTACCGGCGGCGACGGTGAAGAACCTCGGCGCAGACCTGATCCTCTCCGTCAACGTGGCGGCGAAACCCAAGACGGCGTCGAGTGAAAATGATCCAGATTCGGCCTGGCGAGCCAAATCGGAGTCCGTGCGCACGCCGAACATGCTCAAGATCGGACTCAACGCCTTGTACACCATGCAGCACGAAATCGCCCTCGCTGCCGATCCGATTTCGCACCTCACCTTGGCGCCGGAATTCACGGGCATCGTGCATTCGGAGTTCCACCGGGCCGGCGAACTGATCGAAGCCGGCCGCCGCGCGGCGGAGGCCCGGATTGACGAAATCAGGTCTCTCTTCCAAACGCAACCGGTCTCCCAGCCATGAAGGACATTCGAATCGACCCTCACACTCTGGAGCGCGCGGAGCAGCGGGGTACAAACCCGGAGGAGATTGCGGAAGTGATCGAGACGGGGCTGCCCATTCCGGCGAAACACGGCCGATTCGGGAAAACCAAAGTCTTCAAGTTCGGACGGCATCGCCTGGGCAAATTTTACGAGGAAAAGAAGGTCGAAGTGTATTATACTGTCCATGGAGATTTGGTGGTGACCATCACGGTGTATGTCTTCTACGGGTCTTGGAGGTAGGAAATGCAGGTCCTCTATGATGCGGCCAAGGATCTTCTCTACATCCGTCTGGATTCACGAAGCCGGGAGGTGGTCAATCGGCGCGTATCGGAGGATGTCGTGCTGGATGTGACTTCCGACGATCGAATCGTCGGGATCGAGATCATGGATGCCTCGAAGCGCGTGGATCTTGGCGAGGTTCTGCCGATCGTGTCTCAAACCGCGGCGTAGGCGGCCGTACAACAAAGGTTTAGCGCCGCCTGAAGAAAAACGGCGGCGTCAGGGGCCTTGCAGCCGCTTGGCTTCCGGGGTTCCAAGGTTTGCAATCGCGGGGCTTTTCTAATACAACGAGCGAATGAAACACATACACCTTGTCCTTGCTCTGCTCTTGCTCGCGCCCTCCGTGGCGCACGCCAGGAATATCTATGGAACGCACAACCACGGCGATCTCCAATGGTACACCCACGAAACGCAACACTTCGTCATCTACTACCACAAGGGGAAATCCAGCTCCGAGTGGACCGCGCGCAAGCTCGCCTCGATGGCGGACCAGGTGTATGACACCGTCACCGACCACTACGCTTACAAGTTCAAGGAAAAGATCCATCTCGTTGTGCGCGACACCGAGGAGATCGCCAACGGGTGGGCCATCGCTTCACAAGACTGGATGACCATCTGGGGAACGAACCTCTACACCGTCACGCGCGGCCGGAGCGACTGGATCAAGAACGTCTTTCACCATGAGTTCGCCCATATCGTTTCCATCAAGGCGGCCAACCCCTTCAACAAGCATTTCCCGGGGCTCGCGGTCATCGGATCGCTCGCCGTTCAACAGAAGCTCGGAAAAGACAAGTTCGGCTCTCCCTTGGATTCGCCCGATGAGCTGACCTCCCCCGTTCCCTCGGACGCCGGATTCGTTTTTCTTTTCCCCGGCGAAATCGTTCCCCCCTGGTATGCGGAAGGCGTCGCCCAATATGCAGCCACCGCCGCGGGCTTCGAATCGTACGACACCCATCGCGAGATGCTCCTCCGTTCCGCCACACTGGAAAACAACCTCCTCACGCTGGACGAGATGAACACGTTCGACGGCAAGGGATCTCTCCAAATGGAAATGATCTACAATCAGGGGTTCAACTTCATCGGTTTTGTCTCGGACAAATACCGGAATGACGCCGCCGGCGCCCTGGCGAAGGCGCAGGGAAAGGGGTGGCACCTCGTGTTCGATTCGCGCTTCCCGAAAATATTCAACAAATCGCGCGCGGTCCTGTACGGCGAGTGGAAGCAGAACCTCCAGGAGAAATACGGCAAGCTTCAGGCGGAAGTGCAAGCCAACCCCTACGCCGGGGAGGAAGTGGATTTCTTTAAGACCAAGGACGAGAAGGAGCCGGAAAGGCCGTCGGACTTGCGGCGATTCCGATTCCGCAAGAAGGGGCTCTTGAACCGGTTCGTGCGGTTCTCACCGGACGGAAAATACTTCGGTCTGCTCTCCACGAGAGGAGCGGATCGATGGGGCACGTCGCTCTACCTCTGCAAGACCAGTCCGGGCCCCGACGAAGAGGCCTGCAGTGAAGTCGAGGACGCGAGCGCGAATTCGCAGTATGCGTTCTCCCCGGACTCGAAGAAATTGGCCTTCACGACAGAAATTGAAGGCGAACACGGCGAAACGAACGAAATCTTTGTCTACGACATCGAAAAAGAACGACTGACCATGATGGATGGGAAACGCACCCATGCCCTGACCGCCGAATGGCAGTTCAACAAGAACCGTCCACCCTACCGAGCGGTCGATCTCGACTGGTCTCCCGATGGCCAGTGGATCGTCTACACGGAAAACCTCGACGGTCAGAAGAATCTTCGGCTGATCCGGCCGGACGGAACAGCCAAGACGAAACTCAGCAGTTTCGAGGACGGCACCCAGATCGGCGGCCCCATGTGGGCGGCGGACGGGAAGAGCCTCCTTTTCTATATGTACCACCATGACCAGCAGGACCTGTGGCTGATGGAAATGAAGACGCTGAAAATGCGCCCGCTGACCTACGATAAGACGGACGACCGCGATCCGATCTTCACCCCCGAGGGAACGGTCATTTTTGCGTCGGACAGGACCGGCATTTTCAATCTTTATGAGCTCGATCCGAAGACGAACCAGCTCAAGCAGCTCACCAATGTGGTGACGGGCGCGTTCTGGCCGTCGCTCTCTCCGGACGGCAAGACGATATATTATTCCTACTACACCTCATACGGGTATCGGACCTACAAAATGGACCGGAGCGCCGCGTACAACAAGCCGGTCGGAAAGCTCGACATTCCCCCGGTCACGATCGGCCGGGAGGAGATGGAAGTGGCGTCGGAGTTCCCCGAACTCCGGAAGAAGCCCTACACGTTCGACGCGAGGCCCTGGGAGTTCTATCCGGAATTGTCCGCCATCAACCAGGAGATCGACGTCGGAGGGATGTTCTCAATCGGCGACTTCCTCGACCGCCACGAGCTGTCGCTCTACGGCCGCGTGGGCTTTCCGGACATCGTTCCGTTCTACAGCGCCAATTACAGGCTCAGCCTTTTCTGGCCGGACATCAACATCTCGTATCGCGGCTTTGTGATATCCGGAGAAGCCTCGCTTCCCTACGTGGACAACGATGGAAACACCCAGCGCGTCACCGTGGAAGACAACTCCGCGGGCGATTTCGGTGGACTGGATTTGACTTTCCCCCTCCGTCCGAACCACCGGCTCACCACGGGGTATCTGCTGCGAAGGATCTCCGAGTCACTGAAGGGAAACAGCCTGACCAACCAGACCTTCTTTGGAAACAATTTGCTGGGCTGGCAATTGGCGCAGGATTCCCTCGCGTACGCGGATGCGTTTGGAGAGCAAAGTTTCTGCTTCGACTACGATGAAGAGGGCAAGATTGTCGACTTCTCCACGGCCTGCAAACTGGGCAACAGTCAGACCGTCCTCCTGAACCACCAGCTCTCCCTCGGGTACCGTTACGCCTTCAGCCGGAACATCGTCGACGGCGACGTCAATCCTCGCGGGGGCCGCGATTTCGCCTTCACGTACAGCTACACGCTGGCCCAGATTTCACAGAGCACCAAGCTGGCCCAGAAGAATTTCCTAGGCCGTTGGCGCTTCTTCCAGGACGGCAACGAACAGGACGTGCTCAAGTCGCCCACGGACGACTACAACTACAACCAGTTCCTACTGACCTACTCCGAATATCTTGCGAGTCCCATCAAATACATTTCGTCCGCCCTCGAAAGCCTGCGCCACACCTTCATCGCCCGCGTGTACTTCGGCCTGAACGACAGGCCCACTCTCGGCTACGACAAGTTCCAGGCGGGTGGCCGCCTTCCTCTTTTCAGTGGAAATCTCTTCAGCCCGGTGTTCCCCCTTTATGGATACGAGGATGGCTCGGTCACGGGCGACATGCTGGCGATCCTGAACGCGGAATACCGATTCCCACTCGCCCGGGAGATCAACGCTCAGGCGGGGCCCTTCTACTTTGAGAGCCTGTACGGCTCGTTCCTCTTCGACATCGGCAACGCGTACGACCTAAAGAAGTCCTATTCGCCGGTTTTCGACAGCAACGGCGACGGCTCGGCTTTCAACGACCTCCTGACGGACGTGGGCTTCTTCCTGAACTTGAAATCCTACATCTTCCATGGCCGGCCCTGGTTCAGCATGCTCGGCGTGGCCAAGGGTCTTTCGGACAACCAGGGCGACAGTCTGAGTTTGGGGTGCGACACGGAGGATTGCTCGGACCTCGTCGACCAGGAGCGGGGCACATTGAACTGGAAGCGGATTTCCAAGCCGGAAGCCGCCCTACGTGTGTACCTCGGCTTGGGCGTAAGCTTTTAGCCTGAGTACAAACGCCGAAGGCATCGCCGGGGGCCTGCTCGGAGCCGGGTGGTTCGTATGTTGAGGGCCGTCCTTCTAGTGGCGTTCTTCCTATCCGCCGTCGCATCCAGCGCCGCGGCCGACCCAATCCACCCTTACGTCCGCGGGCTGGAGGAGCCTGAGCTGGGAGCGGCACGGAAGGGCTGGCCGGGGGGAAGCGCCTACAACTACCCGCACCTCGATTGGCACACCATCGAGACCGCGCACTTCTACATCCACTACCACACGGGCGCCGAATGGACCGCCCGGAAGATCGCCGCGATCGCGGATACCACCTATGATCTCATCACCGCCGCCTACGATCACCGGCTCAAGCAGAAAGTGCACGTGGTCGTGCGGGACGTCGAAGAAGTCTCCAATGGGTGGGCCAGCTACTCGCAGAAGTGGATCACGATTTGGGCGACGAGCCTGTACCATCCGCTCCGGGGCCGCCATTACTGGATCGACAACGTGTTCCCGCACGAGTTCGCCCACATCGTCTCGCTCGATGCCGCGGACGCTTTCTCACCCCACCTCGATGGCGTCCAGTTCGTCGGCTTGCAGGATTGGAGCCAGAGGCTCGGCGAAGAGTTCGATGGGTCCGACGCCCGGACCTCGAAAGTGCCGGTCGATCTCGGCGGCTCCTTCTTCTTCATGGGCGAGGCCGTTCCACCGTGGTTCGCCGAAGGGATCGCCCAGTATCACGATACCGTCACGGCCGGTTTTGAGCGGTGGGACACGCACCGCGACATGTTTCTCCGCATGGTCGTGCTGGAAAACAACCTGCTCACGCTGGACGAGATGGGCACGTTCACCGGCCGCAACTCCTTGCAGGCCGAACAGGTGTACAACCAGGGCTTCTCGTTCGTCACTTTCCTGGCCGAAAAGTTCCAAGCCCCAAACAGCCTGGACGCCAATGCGCGGATCGCAAAACGCAACGGCCGCTCGCTCCACCTCTTTTTCAGCGACGCCGTGCGCCAGGCACTCCGAAAAGACATCCACCGGCTGTATGACGAATGGAAATCGATGCTGACGGCCCGCTACGAGGGGGCCCGCCGGACTCTCGGCACAAGCACGGAGGGCGAGGAGTTCAATCCGACCGGAAAATCCGAATGGCTCGACGCAAAGGGGTTCGAGAAAGGCCTCATGAACCGGCTGGTCAAGGTCTCCCCGGACGGAAAACATCTCAGCTACCTCTCCAGCCGTGGGCGGGACGGCTGGGGCACTACACTCTATCTCGCCGAACTGAAGAATGGCGCGCCGGTCCCCGGAAAGGATCCTACGGCCCTCGACGTCGGCTCCGCCTACTCTTGGTCTCCCGACGCGCGCAAGATCGTTCATGTCGCCTCCGTTGCAGAGCCGGGCACGGGCCTGGAGAGTCGGCGATTGATGATCTACGACCTGGAAACCAAGAAGTCGGAGATGCTCGGGGGCCGCACCCTCTGGACCCTCGGCAGCATCCGCTTCGGCGATCTCCCCACGGCGGGCCAACGCGCGGGCGAGCCGGCATGGTCGCCGGACGGCCGCCGGGTCGTGTTCACGGAGAACCGTGACGGGCAGATGAACCTGCGGCTCATCGGGGTGGACGGGGGAGACTTCACGCCTCTGACCGAATTCTCGGACGGTACACAAACCGGCGGTCCGCAATGGTCGCCGGACGGAAAGACCATCGTCTTTTTCATGTTCCGCAACGGGCAGCAGGACATCTGGCGCCTGGATGTGGAAACACGCGAACTCACGCCCCTCACGAACGACCGGCACGACGACCGCGATCCGGTTTTCCTGCCGGACGGCAGCGGCATCCTCTTCGCGTCGGATCGCACGGGGATTTTCAACATCCATCGGATGGACCTCCGGAGCCGCGAGGTAACGCAGGTGACGAATGTTTTGGGAGGGACGTTCTGGCCCTCGATCTCGCCGGATGGGCATTGGGTACGCTACTCCTCGTTCACCTCCACGGGTTACCGCCTCTTCCAGATCGCCCTCGATCAACGAGTCGAACCCGGCGAGGAAAAAACGACGTTCGACACGCAGCAGGGATGGGACCCCCTCACGGTGTCCTCGTTGTCCGCTCACCCGTACCGGGCCGAAATCAGGCCGTTCACCCTTTCGCCGTCCTTTGAGTATTTCGACGAGCAAGTTCGCGCCGGTCTCGGAATCGACGTGGGCGATTACCTCGCTCGGCACCGTCTTCTCGGTTTCGCCTCCGCGGGGATGCCGGTCGAGGAAGGCCCCTCCTCGGAGGAGATTGACCAATTCTACGAAGCGGCCTACGTGAACCAGAGCTGGCACATCTCATGGTTGGCCGACTATCGGCGGGCCCTCATCCGGGAAAGCTTCGGCTCCGGCGAATCGAGCCTGGGCATCCACGAGACGGCGGACTTCCTCGATGTCCAGGCCTTCTACCCTCTGGCCGCCGGGGGAAGCGGAGGAGCGTTTTCGGGACATACGCTCTCGGCCGGGTATGCGCTCCGTAACGTCCAGGACGCATTTCGGGGCGCTGGGAGCGCCACCCTTCTGGATGACGTGCTGGCTGCCATGTACCGCCAGATCGGCCTCGAACCGCCCGTGGGGTGTACCGCGGCGGACGTACGGGGTCGGCGGATCCCCGGGCCGGATACGGAATGTCTGGGCAACCGGCACAATCTCATCCGAAATCACCAAGGGAGTGCCACGTATGCCTATCGGGTTTCATCCTCGGCCGTGGACGCAGGGATCAATCCGCGCGGAGCCAAGGGGCTCTCGGTGACGTATGCCTATACCCGAAGCGAGACCTCCGCGTTTCTGGATGCCGTGAACGCCTTGAACAATCGGGTGGCCCTGGTCGATGAAGGCCGCAGCATCAGGCGAAGTCCCGCCCCCGAGGGTGACTACCAATTCAATCGTGTCTGGCTCGGCTACGCCCACTTCCTCAAGAGCCCGATCCGATATCTTCATGAGGATCTGGACCGGCTGCGCCACACACTCTATTACAAGGTATTCGCGGGGCTGACGGACCGACCGGTTTCGGCGGCGGATAAATTCTACGCGGGAGGCCGGCTGGCCTTGTTCTCCAACAGGCTGGTGAATCCGTTCCTCAACCTGCCCGGCTATGAGGACGGACAGGTTCGCGGCGACTCGCTCCTCCTGGCCACCGTCGGATACCGGTTCCCCGTTCTCCGCCGCATCCACAAATCGATCGGCCCCTTCTATTTCAACAGCGTCTACGGTTCGGTCTTCGCGGATGCGGGCAATGCATACGACCTGCGGGGCAAGGGGCCCTTCGTTACGAATCTCATTCTGGACAAGAACGGCGATCACACGCTGGGACGGGCGGATGTGCTGGAGGACGCGGGGGTCGAACTCCTGATGGAGGGCGATCTCTTTCACGTCGAGGGCGCGTGGAACAGTTTCGTTCGCGTGGCGAAGGGGTTTTCGCCCGTGCCGAACCTCACGCGGGAAGTTCCGAACCTGCTCGATCCCGCCGGCATCGGGATCGCCGGCGAGGAAGGCGTGCGCAGGAAGGAGGCCCCGGTGCGGATATATGTCGGCCTGGGGATCGGGTTCTAGATGGGCACACGCAAATTATTGGCGCCGTTCGTTTGCCTGGTCCTCTGGAGCTGCGCGGAACAGCAAACGACGGGACGTTCGACGCGTATCCTTCGTGGAGCCGTGGTCCGCATGGAGGTTCACGGGGCGGCAGGAGGCGAGAGGTTTGGCACAGGCGTCGCCGGTCTTGGGGATCTTGACGGCGACGGGATCGGCGAGATTGCCGGAGGAGCGCCAGGGGCCGACTTCGACACGGATGCCTGCCCGGACTTGCAGCCCGGCCGTGGGGTCGTCCGAATCCACAGCGGAAGCGACGGCTCGCTCATGCGTGTTCATTGCGGCGTGGCCCAGAACGAATCGTTTGGAGAGTTCATCCGGGCGGTGGGCGACGCCGATGGCGACGGCGCCACGGAGTACGCCGTGGCCGCTCCCGGCGCTTCTTCAGATCCTGTGTCCTGCCCGGACTCCATTGTGGGCCGGGGTGTCATCCGGATCTACTCGGGCCGCACCGGATCATTCCTACGCGCCCTCTGCGGCTACAGCGCCTACGAGAATCTCACCAATATCGTGGCGGACGTAGGCGACCTGGACGGAGACGGATTGGCCGATTGGGTCGCCTCGTCTCCTCTTGCCTCCACCCATCCGCAGGCCTGCCCGTTGCGGCCCACGGATCCGGTCCGATGCCCAAGCCCGAAGATCGGCCAAGCCGACCGCCCCTGCGGCAAGGGATATGTAGAGGGCCGCTCGGGAAAAGACGGACACCCTCTCTTTGCGTCTTGCGGCGCCCGAGCGGGCGACCTCTATGGATTTTGGGTTGCGCGCGCCGACTCCGGCCTGCTGGGCGGAAGAGAGAAGGACCTCGACGGCGACGGCCTCACGGATCTGTTCGTGGGGGCTCCCACCGCAACCTGCAAGACTTCGGATGAGGGTACCCAGCCCGAAGGGGTCGTGTTCCTGCTTTCGAGCGCGAATGAATGGGACCGGCCCAGCCGGTCTTCGGAAAAGATCTGCGGCGACGAGCCGGGCGAGGGTCAGGGAGGGTTCCCGGCGGATACCATCCGGGGGGACCTGGATGGCGACGGGACGCCAGACCTGGTCATCGGATCTCCCCTTGCCGACCGCTCTCCGGGAGACTGCGATGCACCCGCGATGGCGGGAGGAGTTCTTCGGGTCATTCTGGGCGGCGGCGCATCCGTCCGCGCCACCCTCTGCGGCGCGCAGGGGGAGGCCCTCGGCGCGGGCTACGATTTTCTACCCGTGGGGGATGCGGACCGAAACGGGCAGGACGATCCGGACCAGTTCGTCGTGGGCGCGCCGGGAGTCGACTCCGATGGGAAAACCAACGCCGGTTCGATCCTGATTTTGGAACTGACTCCGCCGTAGGCGGAATCCCCTACTCGGCCCCGGCGTGAGTTTCTGATTTCAGCCCGCGCGCTTGAGGGAGATGGCGGGCATCCGCTTCAAGGAGTGCGTCTTCGGGTCCACCGCAATCCCTGTCGATTCCAATGCCGTCACGCCCAGGATCGGATCGACGCCGTCAGGACCGAACACCACGCGTCCTGCCGTAATGTCCCCCATGAATTCGATCACGGCGGCGCCGAAGTCGAGTTCCTTGACGGTGCCGTCCGCCAGTTCATAGCTCGTTTTCCCGAGGGGTCGAATTCCAATGGCACGAAGTCGCCCGGCCGGGGCCATGGAGTCTGTGGCGCCGGTGTCAACGAGAAATTCCTCCCGATATTCCTTCTTCGACGTTGTCATGGCTTTCAGAGTGACCGTTACCCGCGTCAGTCCCATTCGGAAAGTATAGCAGAAACAGGCCGACCGGACAGGTGGAAGCGGTCCCTCAGAAAACGTAGCGGACGCTGAAGGAACTAAGGAGGCCAAGCGCGTAGCCGGAGAGGTCGGCCTTGTCCGAACCGGACTTCAGGCTTCCGCTCAGGACGTAACCAAACCGCATCAGGCCCACACCGATGACCGCGTTTTCGGCTGCGGCGAAATCCACGCCCAGTCCCACATTCAGCTCCGTACTGCTGAGCTCGGCGGATGTCGTGGATTTCCCATCGTTCTGCTCCTGCTCGGTGGACGACCGCTGGACGCCGATGCTCACATAGGGTTTCGATCTGCTCGAGGGCAGGCCGAGGAGCACGTCGCCGCCAAATGAGGTGGCCGTCTGGTCGGCGTCAGCGGACGTATCGCCGATCTCGAAATTCCCCCGTAACAGGCTCATGGCCAGCCCCAGCCGGAGACCGATGTTTTCGCCCCAGTATTGAAAGCTCGGGCCGAGCGTGGCGCCGGCCGGGCTCAGGATGACTTCGCCGCCGAGCATCGTGCCCTCCACGACCGGTTCGGATTCCTCCTCCGCTTCGGCAGCGTAGACCGGACGAATGAACGCGGCGATCAGGGAGAGAATCAAAGCAAGTTCAAGCTTGTCCATTATTCCTCCGTGCATCCGAAGGGAAATGGGCCAATGATCAATGGTCCATTCTCAATTGCCATTTTCCGGAACTGACAATTGATAGCTGAGAATTGAAAATTTCCTCAGAATCCCAGATCGTTCTCGTAGAACTTGTTGGGGTCGAGTTGGTCCGGTTCCGGGGCGTACTGCTGCGGCTCGGACCCGGCGAGGTAGGCTTCGTAAACCACTTTCCTGCTGCTGTCGATGGCGCGGAGGCCCGAGTCCGCGTCGATCTTCACAAACACAATGCCTTCGGGGACGGTGAACTCTTCCACCGGCTCGCTCTCCAGCGCCTTCTGCATAAAATCCAACCAAATCGGCGCGGCATAGGCCGTGCCCGTAGCTCGTCCTCCCATGCTGTGTGCGTCGTCGTGCCCGACCCACACCGTCGCCAGGAGCTGCGGCGTGTAACCGACGAACCAGGCGTCGCGGGAATCCGTGGTCGTGCCCGTCTTCCCCGCGGCGGGCCGGCCCAGAACGGAAACGGGATGGCCCGTCCCAAACCAGATCACTTCCTTCATGAGGTGCGTGGTGAGGTAGGCGATTTGCGGCGTCATCACCTGCTCCCCGGTGGCCTCTTTCACTTCGTACTGCTGATCTCCGAGCTGAACGATCGATTTTGGAACGCTTTTTCCATGCAGAATGTCTTTCCCCTCCAATAGTTCCCCGCTGCGACCGTATACGGCGCGGATGAACGTCGGCTCCACCCGGCGCCCTCCGCTGGCGAAGACAAGATACGGCAGACTCAGTTCCACGGAGGTCAGCGCCGACGATCCAAGCGCCAGGGAGAGGTTGCGATCGAGGTCGACGGAAACGCCCACCCGACGGGCGAATTCAATGGCCGCATCCACACCGATCTCCCGGAGAATTTTCACCGTCACAATGTTCCGGGAATGGATCAGTCCCTCGCGAAAGGTGGTCGGACCCTGGAACTCCTTCTCAAAGTTGCGGGGTTTCCACATTTCCTCATCGTCGTGCAGGCGGAATGGAAGGACCACGGGTGTGTCGTACATCATCGTGCTGGCGGTGAATCCTTTTTCGAGCGCCGCGGCGTAGATGATGGGCTTGAACGCGCTCCCCGGCTGTCGCTTCGCCTGCGTCGCCCGATTGAACTGGCTCTTGGAATAATCGTATCCGCCGGCCATCGCACGCACCTCGCCGGTCTTCACATCCGTCGCCAGGATGGACCCTTGAATTCCCGGCTCCGGATCCAGCGCCACGGTCGCTTCCTGTTCGCCGGAAAGCTTCTTGATGTGAAGAGGAAGCACGTCGCCCACGGCAAAAAGCCTGAGCGCCGATCGGCCCTCGCCCGGCGCCAGCCAGGCGTAGTCATCCGGTCTGACCGTGGCAATCCGGCCGCCCAGGTCGAGCCGAAGCTCGCGCTTGCTCTTGATCACCGCGGTGACCACTCCTTCGGCGCGGTCTCCCGGTTGAAGCTTCGATTGTCGGTCGAACAGCTCGGTGAGATAGGCTTCGACCTCGCCCGGACCCGTAAGTTTGCGGAGCGGCCCATGATAGCCTTCCGCCTTGTCCAGGCGTTCGAGCCCGCGGCGCACGGCCCCCTCGGCGGCCTCCTGGGCTCCGAGTTCCACGGTGGTGTAGACTTTCAATCCCTGTGAGTAAAGCGCATGGGCGCCGTATTTCGACTCGATGTGACGCCGGACTTGCTCAACGAAGTAGGGGGCGGCATAGACGGTGTCGGAAGGCTGAGGGTAGAGTGGGAGCGGCTGCTGCCACGCCTCCGTTGCCTTGGCCTCCGGGATGTATCCATCTTCCACCATCCGCCGGAGGACATATTTTTGCCGATTCTTTCCCTGCTCCGAATTGTTGTAGGGCGAATAGGTGTTGGGCGCGGGAGCCAGGCCCGCCAAGAAGGCCCCCTCGGCCACGGTCAACTCAGGGGTCGATTTGTGGAAATACATTTGGGCCGCCGCCTCCACGCCATAGGCGCCGTGACCGAGGAAGATTTGATTGAGGTACAGGTAGAGAATCTCATCCTTGGAGAGGTTTTTCTCGATCCGGAACGCGAGGAGGGCCTCCTTGATTTTTCGCGAATAGCTGCGGCCTCGGTAGCGCAGGATGCTCCGCGTGAGCTGCTGGGTGATCGTGCTTCCCCCCTGGACCACCTCTCCCGCGAGCACGTTGCGGCCGAGGGCGCGCGCGATGCCCCAGTAGTCGATGCCTTTATGCTTGTAGAAATGCTGGTCCTCCGCCGCCACGAATGCATCCATGACGTGCTTGGGCACGCTCTCAAGCGGGACGATGTATCGCTTCTCGCTGAAAAATTCGGCGATGACGCTGTTGTCCCGCGCATAAAAAGTGGTGACGGTGGATGGCTCGTAGTGTTTCAGGATGCTTTTCACGTCCGGAATGACTTTGGTGTAATACCAAAGGACTCCGACCCCCAAGCCGAGGCTGAGCGCGATGGACGCGAAACTGACCCGCAGCACGAGCCGCAATGTTTTCATCATGAAGGCAGACTCTTTCCGCTTTTTCTTGGTGATCCGCTTCATCCTGAGATTCCGCACCCGTTGACCCCTATCCGTGGGAGTGACTATTTTCCCTCAAAGCCCTCCTGTTTTCAACCCACCGCCGCGTACTATGGAGGCTTAGCCTCGATAGTCGCTAGAAGGGGTAGTCCAGCGAGACGTGAGCGGCGGGACCCTCTGGACTGACGCCCACATCGATGGAAGCCACCAGGCTGTTCGTAACGATGAAGCGCCACGAGCCCCCCAAGGCCCTCGCCCACGGCCCGGAGGGCGCAAGGTCCCCGAAAGAACCGAAGACGCGCCCCACCTCGACAAAGACGGCCGGTTCGAGCGCCACGGGCACCCTGAGAATCTTCGCCCGTGCCAACAGCCATCGCTGCTCCACCGAACCCGCGACGCGACCCCAGTCGGTGAACCGGTTGTAACCGTATCCCCGGAAGCTCCACTTGCCACCCAGCGTCGGCCGCTCGAAGAATGGAGTGTCACGGTCGCCGATCATCTGATCCAAGAAAAGCCGTGCGGCCAGCACCAGGCGCTCCCCGCCGAAGGACACATATCTTCTGACCTCGCCACCCCACGCCCAGTAGTCCGCCCCGCTCCCGGCCTCCCGCCATGAACCGCGAATGCCCAGGGAGGCAAGCGATCCGCTGTGGGGAAGGTTCTGGCGATCGCGGGAGTCGTAGCGTAGCGTGTAACCCTCGGAGTGGATGAACGCATCCCGCAGGCCGTCGAGGTCGCGCCACTTCTCAAGGGTGTATTCTTCACGTGGACCGACGTGCGTGGGGCGGACCTCGCCGCGATGGAGAGTAAAATCGAGGCCGAGTTCGAGCCGTTCCGAGAGAATGAAAGCGATGGTGCCGTATCCGCCCCGATCCACGTAGGCGTAGTGCGATTCATCGCGCGGCGTGGTCCCCGCTCCGTAGCCGTAGAAGCGGAAAGCCGGATCACGCATGAGCAGCGCCCTCCCTCGAAACCCGACCCGATCCTTCCACCATCGTGGGACGCGAAAGTCGAAATACGACTCGTGATAGTTCTTGCCGCCCAGGGAGCTGTACACCCGCCAGTTGTTTCCCTCCGGCGTGTATCGGTAATAGCGGAAAGTGCCCATCGGCCCGTACGATTCGTGGTAGCTCCCTGAAGGGGCAAGGATCGATTCGGTGAACTCGTTCTCGATTTCGGTGAAGGAAAGAATCAATCCGGCGTTGTAGCCCGTGGTCGGGTTGAGGGAAAACATCGGCACGGGCACGACGATGAGTCGCGCAAAACACGGGGGGGGGGCCGCGAGGGTGCACAAGGCGCCCCAGAAGCATGCGATCCATCGAATGGGTCGGCCCACGACGGGCGTATTGTAGTGATACGGATTCATTGGCTCAACCTGGCCTAATTTGTCATACAATACGGCGGGGAAGGATGACGAAAATCGCGGGGATCTCCATGGTGGCCGCCGGTCTCGTCGCTCAAGCCCTGTGGCCCGCCGAACTTCCGGCGGACGATCGGCCCCTGCTGGTCCTTGCGTTGGACGGGATTTCGCTCGATGCCGCAAAGGAGGTTTGGGAGGAAGGCGCTTTTCCGGGATTCCATCCGCCCTCGGGAAACATCGCCCCGTTTCCCAGTCTGACCGACGTCTCGATGTCCGGCATGTTCCACGCGGGTCCCGTCCCCGGCTACGAGGAGATCTACTACGACACGACCCGGCACGCCCTGGCCGGAACCACGTGGAGTTATCTTCGGGCGACGAAGTTCGAACGGAGCCGGCAGAGTTACTACGGTCTCCTCCACTACGCCGATTCGCGGTTCTGGGAGATCCCGAACAATCTCTTCCCAAAACTTCTACTCGGATTCGATCTCTGGCGGTTCTTCCGCTCCGACGCCATCGAACGATTCGCAGCGAACCCGGCGGCTTTCCATTCGCCCCTGTCGCCCGGATCGCGCATCATCGTGACGTACCTCGAATCGGGGGACGTGGTGGCTCACCAGACCGGCCACGAGGGGGCGGTCGCCTACTTGCGCGTCCTTGCGGAATTCCTGGAGGTCATGCGGAAAAAGGCCGGTGAACCCTTCGATGCCCTGATCTTTTCCGATCATGGCAACGCGGAGGGAATATCGCGCTTCTGTCCGGTAACGCGGTTCCTTCGAGAACGGGGTTACCGCGTGGAGGACCGGGTCTCAGGGCGCAGAAGCGTGGTCGTGCCCACGTTCGGTCTCATCAGCAGCGTGGCCCTGCACGCGGCCCGCGAGGAGTCCGAGGAACTGGCCGCGGCCATCGCGGGCCTGTCGTGTGTCGATATGGTGTTTTCCGGCGAAAAGGGGATGTACACTGTGCGGCATGGTGGACAACTGGCCCGAATTGAGCACGACCGGTCATCCGACTCCTACGCGTACCGCCCGGAGGAGGGCGATCCGTTGGGTTACCGGTCCGTCATGAAGAACATGGGAGACTCGGGCTATCTGGACTCGAATGGATTCGCCTCCTCCCGGCGATGGTTCGACGCCACGGCCGATTCGGCCTATCCCAACGCGCTCGAAAGAACGGCGGAGGCCTTCGAGTCGCTCGTGCAGAATCCGGCGACGATCCTCCTGAGCCTCAAGCCGGGCACGTTCTACGGTCGAAGCGACATCCGCTTCTGGACACGGCTCGAATCCACCCATGGAGGCATGGCGCGCGAGGAAAGCCTCGGGTTCGTCATGACCACGCTTCGTCCGCTTCCGCCGTTCGTGCGATATAAGGACTTTTTGGGAAGTCTTCTTGGAGGTGCGACCGAATGATGATCTTCATTCGAAGATGGCTCCTCCTCGCCGCCATGGCGGCGCCCTCCACTCTCACGGGGACCCGTCCCGCGTTCGCCAATCCGCAGGACACATTCGGGTTCGGAGGCCGCGGCCCCGCCATGGGCAACGCCCAGGTGGCCGACGCACGCGATCTCTCGGCGGTCTACTACAACCCGGCCACGATGTTTCTCATCCCGGATGGAGAAGGGCTGGACCATTTTTCGATCGCCACCCTTGCTGCCGTGGACGATCTCTATGTGCGCAACCCGACGGGCGGCGACATCGGCAACCCGATCATCAATTCCTACAATGTGGGCATGGGCATGGTGGATGGCATCGGAACACCATGGTTCAGGTCCGGTCTGAATTTCCAGATCCCCATTTTCCGGCTCCAACTCCAGCGCACCTATTTCCCGGACGAGCGCGAGGCTTTCTTTTCCAACAAACTGAATTTCGAATTCTATGGGGGCCGTTTCCAGCGCCAGGTGGTCATGCCGGCCGTGGCGTTTCGTCCGCACCGCCTGGTGTCTTTTGGCGCGGGCATTTCCCTTTTCACGTTCTCCCAGACGGATACGGATGTGTATCTCGCGGACGTCCTGGACCAAAGCAAAGCGTTCATCAATTTGCGCGGCGACCAGCAGAATACGAACAGCCTGACCTATGGACTCCTGTTCTGGCCGATGGAACGCCTGCGGCTCGGCGCGGTGTATCGCGACAGTGAGAGTTTTGTCATCCGGGGGCTCAGCAAGGTCGAAGTTGAGGATTTCCACCAGTTCTCGGATCAGCTCCTGGATTTCCGGGTTCAGTTTCGGCCGTCACAAGCGGGCCTCGGGGCGGCGTACCGGTTCTCGGACGTGCTCGGCTTGACCGGAGACCTTGTGTGGTATCGGTGGAGCCGGTACCGCGATCTTCACAATGAACGGCCGGCACCCGCGTTCAACGACACCTACAGCCCGCGCGTAGGGGTGGAGTACGTCTGGAGACCCATGTGGGTCTTGCGCGGGGGATACGATTTCGAGCCCACGCCGGTGCCGCGGCAGACGGGACGCACGAATTACGTCGACAACCACAAGAACGTCCTCTCCGGAGGTCTCGGCTTCCGGCTGCCGGCGGAGGGCTACGTGGCGTCCTTCGATCTTTTCGGACAGGCTCACTTCATGATTCCGAGGAGAACGATGAAGGAAGCAACCCGTCAAGAGCTTCTGACCACCGCGGTCCAGTCCGCCTTCAATGTGGAGGATGCGCGGGACAATCCCGGCTGGCCGGGCTTCGAGAGCGGCGGCCGCGTCTACGCCTTCGGCCTGACCTTCAGCGTCGGAAGATAACTATCGCCGGCGTCGCCTGGCCGGACGGCGGCCAGAAGGCTTCCGGGAAACTTTTTTCACCGGTGTGAGGCGGCCAAGGGGGACGTTGTAGTGGTCGAGCAGGAATCGGTCGAAGCGCAGGTTGATGAGTTCCGGCTGCTCGAACATCGCGCCGTGACTTCCGTTCGGAATGTGCAGATGTTCGGCGTTCGGGATCTTCTCCACCATGCGCTCGGAAATCCAGTCGGGCGTGAACTTGTCCTTGCTGCCGCTGACGACAAGCGTCGGCACCTTCACCTGATCGAGCAGATCCTCCGCCGTGTGCTCCTGCATGTGCTTGGCCATCTCGGCGAAAACCTGGAAGTCGAGCTGGTCGACGATGTGCCGGAAGTATTCGTTGAATTCGCCTGAACGGACGATCTCGGGATCGACCCCCATCACTTCCGCCAGGTTGGCGATGTAGCGGCTCTCGATGGCCGCTCGGGCCACGCGCTTCGCCGATTGCGTCTTCTTTCTCGCACCCCAATACACCACGGGAAAAAGCACGCGACCGACCCCGGAATCGAAAAACGTGTCCATCGGCCGGCCGTAGGTTCCCAGCATGGGAATCAGGCCGAGAACGCGGTCGGGAAAAAGTCGGTAGAACTCGAGGATGACCTGCACGCCGTAACTATGGCCCACCAGCACGGCCTTGTTCATGTGATGGTGGTCCAGGAGAAGCTTTGCGTCGGTTGCATTGACCTGCACGGAGGTTTGTTTGAGATCCTTGGGCCGCTCGGACCGGCCATGACCGCGGTAGTCCCACGTGATCAGTTGGCACCGATCCTTGAGGTGCAACAGGAGATGCTTCCAGAAAAACGTGGACGTGCCGATCCCATTGCAGAACAGAATGGGGAATCCACGTCCGACGGAACCGTAGAAAATGTTCGGTCCGGCCTCTCCTCCCCTTCCGCGAAGTCTCACGTGGCCCTCCTGGCCGCTTCCGGAATCTTCAGGGGCGATCCCCCCATGGCCGACGATGTATCCCGAGTGGTTCCGCATGTTCAGGCGAGTTCCTTCTTGAGCAACTTCTCGGCCACCGAGTAGGGATCGGATTTTCGCTGGATGATCTCGGCTAGGACCGCATCGAGCCGTCCGGCGTCCTTCAACTTCTTCAGCACGCGGGTATCGATGGTGTCTTGCAGGGCGATCAGCAGCTCCCGGAGCGCCCGGCGCCGTTTCTTCTGCTCGAACTGCCGCGAGGTGTCGAGGTAGGCGTGGTGTTTTTCGATCGCATCAACCAGCTCTTCCAATCCTTTTCCTTCCGCGGCCACGGTGGAGAGAACGGGACGGGTCCAGCCCGCCCGCTCGCCTTCCATTTCAACGAGTGTGGTGAGGTCCATCTTCGTCCGATCGGCGCCTTCGCGGTCGGCTTTGTTTACCACAAAAATGTCCGCAATCTCCAGGATGCCGGCCTTGATGGCCTGAATGCCGTCGCCAAGGCCGGGCGCGAGCACCACGAGCGTGGTGTGGGCCACCTCGGAGATTTCCACTTCGGCTTGGCCGATGCCGACGGTTTCGAGCAGGACCACATCCTTTCCCATGGCTTCCATCACGGCCAGGATGTCCAATGCGGAACGCGAGAGTCCGCCGAGGTGGCCGCGCGTGGCCAGCGAGCGGAGGAAAACGTCCGGATCGGTGGAGTGGCGTTGCATCCGTACCCGGTCTCCAAGGATGGCGCCGCCGGAGAACGGGCTGGTCGGATCGACGAGGATGCCGCCGATTTTCTTCTTCTTCGCCCGGTAGAGATCGATCAGGCGGTCGATCAGCGTGCTCTTGCCCACACCCGGCGGTCCGGTGATCCCGATCACGGTGGCGGCGGAAGGAGCGGAGAACAGCTTTTTCAGGACGTCGCGAGAGCCGGGGATGTTGTCATCGAGGTCGCGCATGAGGCGAGCTGCGGAGCGGACGTCGCCTCCCCGGATTTGCCCCACCGGGTCGGCCGGGCTTTCAGATTTCGGATCAGGGAGCGACTTGGATCGGGTCGAACGGCTCAAGGCTCACGCCCGAGGGCGAACGTTTTCTTGGACCCATTTGATGATGTCCGCCAGGGAGGCGCCCGGGCCGAAAATTCCCTTCACGCCCTTCTTCCGGAGCGTATCGGCGTCATCGTCGGGAATAATTCCTCCGCCGAAGACCGCCACGCTGTCCGCTTTCTTTTCCTTGAGGAGACGGAGGACTTCCGGAAACAGCGTGTTGTGCGCGCCGGAGAGAAGCGAGAGTCCGATGGCGTCCACGTCCTCCTGGACGGCCGCCTGGACCACCATTTCGGGCGTCTGGTGGAGGCCGGTGTAGATGACTTCGTAGCCAGCCTCTTTGAGTGCGCGGGCAACCACCTTGACCCCGCGGTCGTGCCCGTCGAGTCCTGCCTTCGCGAGCAGGAGCCTGATTTTTCGTGCCATGGTGGTTTTCGATTCTCCGGTTGTGGTCCCGTTTTCTTAGCCGCGTTCCGCCATCTTGTCAATTTCCGGCGGAACGTCGAAATTGGAAAGCGGCTCGCGGATACAGGGGCTACCGGTTCTCCTCGAGTTCCGTGACGAGCCCGAGGTCGGAGAGGCCGGACTCGCGGATTTTGCCGACAACGCGGATCACGTAGCCGTAGGGCAGACCCCGGTCGGCCCGCAGGAAGATGGAGGTCTTCGGATTCTCACGCGCAAGTTTCTGGAGCCGCACATCCAGCCCTTCGAGTGTAATCTTCTGCTTGTCGAGGAAGATCTGACGGTCCTTCGTCAGCGTGAGCGTCATCTGTTTCTCCTGCTCCACCAGCTTCCCGGCGACGCTCCGCGGGAGCTCGACGCTGATTCCCTGTTCCAGCAGCGGAGCGGTGACCATGAAAATGACGAGGAGCACGAGCATGACGTCCACGAACGGCGTGACGTTGATCTCGGAGAGCGGCTTCGTCGTGCGCTCGTGCAGGGAATCGCGGGCTATTCCCAATTCAGATACTCCCTCAGCGTCATGGAGGAGCGGGCGATCGAGAACCGGCTGCTCCTTCGCGTGATCTTGGGGCGTCGCCCTCCCCATTCTTTCACCAGGCGGCCGACATACTCCAGTTTCCCAAGAACGATCGGTCGATCGGAATACTTTTCCAGCCACCGGGTGGCCGGGTCCAACCAGACGGCGAACGTCTCCGCGAAATCGTCATCCGGGTGTTTCTGCGCGTAACAGGCCGGCGCGAGTTTTTCCACTTCCAGGTACTTCACATGCTTGGGACTCTCCGGATCTCCCTTCCACGGCTTGGTCCAGTGCGGGTAGTCGAGGTAATCCCCTTCCACTTCAAAGGTCGTCCTGAACTCTTCCAGCTCAAAAAGCTCGTAGGCATAGCAGAAGAGATGACCGGATTCGTGGCGCATGCACATGCGAACTTCACGGGGGGTGCACGGGCGTTCGCCGTTCTCCGCGAGCGCGGCCAACAGGTCCGGCTTCGTCGCGGCATCCATGAACAGCATGGACATGCTTCGCGACTTGGAGGGAACGCCGTATTCGAATCCGAGGTAGAAATCCGGATTCAAGTGCGCGATCCCCGCTTTCCGCAATTCGGCCACGAGCTCCTGAGCGCATGTTTCGAGTTGCGTGCCTTCCACTCGAAGGCCGAGGTCCCGGAGCGGCGTGGCCAACAGCTCCCCGGTCGAACGAGGACGATCTCCGGTGGAAATGGGAGGCACGGGCCTTCTCAAGGCGGTCCGGCGTGAGGCCGGCCGTACTCTCGACGTTTTCGGCGGGCAGGATGCCCGCGATGGCGCGGAGAGTGCGGAATTCACGAGTCCACATTATCATAGCGCTCCGCATTGTGAAAAGAGAGGCGACATGCTACTAAATTCCGCTCGTTATGGAAGAAATCGTTCGGGCGATCCAGGAACGGTTCGGTGCGGCCATCCAGCGCGTGGATCAGATTCGCGGCGAAACGTCCCTCGTGGTGGACCGTGCGTCCATGATCGACGTGTTGACCGCGCTCAAGGCCGCGGGGTTTGAAATGCTGGAGGATCTGACCGCGGTGGATTGGCTTACGCTGAAGAACGGTCCGCTCAATCCAAAAGGCGAACGCTTCTCTGTGGTCTATATTCTCCTCTCACTTTCCCGGAACGCCACCTTGCGCGTGCGAGTCCCGGTGCCCGAAGAGGACCCCGAAGTGCCGACCTGCGTGGATCTCTGGCCCGGCGGAAACTGGATGGAAAGAGAAGTATTCGATATGTTTGGCATCCGCTTCAAAGGCCATCCGGAACTCCTGCGCATCCTGATGCCCGCGGACTACAAAGAATTCCCGATGCGGAAAGAGTTTCCGCTTACGAAGAGACCCGAATAGACATGGCCTTCCAGTTTTCCCAGGCGGGGCTCGACGACCTGAACGGCTACCTGAAACACTGCCCCAAGAAGGAGGCCGGCCTGCTCTATGCCCTCCACTTGGTTCAGCAGCAGGCGGGCTACGTTCCGGATGAGGCGGTCGATGTCGTCGGGAAGCTCCTGGAAGTCAGCCGATCCCACATCGAAGGGGTGTTGACCTTCTACACGATGTATTTTCGAAAACCGATGGGCCGGAATGTGGTGACGGTCTGTTCCACCATCTCCTGCGCGCTCAACGGCGCGCTCGATACCGTGGGCGAGTTTGAAAAGCAGCTCGAAATCGAAACCGGGGAAACGACGCCGGATGGCCAGTTCTCGCTCCTCAAGGTGGAATGTCTCGGCGCGTGCGACAAGGCGCCCGTGGTGATGGTGAACGATCAGAAGTTCGACGGCGTGAAGCGCGAGAAGGTGAAAGAATTGATCCATGTCTGCCGCAAAAGAGCCGGGGCGAACGGCTCGGCGAGAGCTTGAGGCATCGATGGAACCGATCCTGACCCGGTACGCGCGCGACCCCGAGCAGAAAAAAATCGACGTGGCCGTTTCGCATGGCGCGTACGAGGCGGCGAAAAAAGCCCTTGCCATGAAACCGGAGGAGGTCATCGAAACGGTCAAGTCCTCGGGCCTTCGCGGCCGGGGGGGGGCCGGATTTCCCACCGGGAACAAATGGTCCTTCATCCCGGCGGCGGCCCCGGTGCGTTATCTCGCCGTGAATGCGGATGAGAGCGAGCCGGGAACGTTCAAGGACCGGCTCCTCATCGAGGGCGATCCCCATTTGCTCCTCGAAGGGATCATCATCGCGTCCTACGCGATCAAATGCCGGACGGCGTTCATCTACATCCGAGGAGAGTTTACCGACGGCGCGAACATTCTGCGCGAGGCGATCCGCGAGGCGTACGCCAAAGGAATCCTCGGCGAAAAAGTTCTCGGCACGTCCTACGCGCTCGATGTTCTCGTGGCCCGTGGCGCCGGCGCCTACATCTGCGGCGAGGAAACGGGGCTGCTCGAATCTCTGGAAGGTCACCGCGGACAGCCTCGCGTGAAACCGCCCTTCCCCGCGATCAGAGGGCTTTTCGGCCAGCCGACGATCGTCAACAACGTGGAAACCCTCTGCTGCGTCCCGCCGATCCTGAGCCACGGCGCGGAATGGTTCAAAAAGATCGGTCCGGAAAAGAGCCCGGGACCCAAACTCTTTTGCATCTCCGGCCGCGTGCGAAAACCCGGCATCTACGAACTTCCGATGGGCATCCCCGCCGAGCAGTTGGTCTTGGAGTACGGCGGCGGCGTGCCGGAAGGCCGGAAAATCAAGGGGATCATTCCGGGGGGCAGTTCGGCGGCCGTTCTCGGCCCGAAACAGTTCGGTACGCCGCTCGACTTTGATTCCCTGGGCAAGATCGGAAACATGCTCGGCTCCGCGGGCGTCATCGTGTTGGATGACACCGTGTGCGCGGTGGATGCGCTCACCAATATCATGCGGTTCTACGCCCATGAATCGTGCGGACAGTGCACGCCGTGCCGCGAAGGAACGGCGTGGTCCGTGAAAATCCTCACGCGCCTCGAACGCGGCGAAGGCGTGCCGAGGGATCTCGAGAATATCGCGAATCTGACGCGAATGATCAGCGGGCGCGCGCTCTGTCCGCTTGCGGACGGCGCCGCGATGCCGCTGACGAGTTTCTTCCGGGAGTTCAAGGACGAATTCGTGGCGCACCTCGAACAAAAGCGGTGCCCGATGCGCGGTGCCGCCGTGCCGGGCGAACAGCGGCCGTTGCCGTTGGAATCCGGCACCCACGCCTGAGCCTCCCATGCTCTTTGCCCTGACCGTTGCCTTCGTGAAAGTCGCGCTCCTCGTGGCCGTCATCATGACCACAGCGGCCTACCTCACGTTTCTCGAACGCAAGATTTCCGCCTTCATGCAGGATCGCGTGGGCCCCAACCGAGTGGGGTGGAAGGGCCTTCTCCAACCGGCGGCCGACGGTCTCAAATTCGTGTTCAAGGAGAGCATCACCCCGAAGTCGGCGGACCGCCTCCTGTACAACCTCGCGCCCGTGATGTCGTTCGTGCCGGGCATGCTGAATCTGGCCATCGTCCCCTTCGGCGCCGCCTTCGTGGTTGGCGGCCGGGAGTTTTCACCCCAGGTGGCCGATCTCGACATCGGCATCCTCTACTTCGTCGCCCTCGCTTCGTTGAGTGTGTACGGGGTCGTTCTCGCAGGCTGGTCGTCCAACAACAAGTATTCGCTCCTCGGCGGCGTGCGTTCCTCCGCGCAGATGATCAGCTACGAACTGGCGATGGGCCTCGCCATCGTATGCATGCTCATGATCTACGGCACGCTCAAGCTGGGCGAGATCGTAAGCGCGCAGGACTCGATCCTGGGATGGGGCGTATTCCGCCAGCCCATCGCGTTCGCCATGTTTCTGGTGGCCTCCTACGCCGAAACCAACCGGCTGCCCTTCGATCTTCCCGAGGCCGAGGGTGAGCTCGTCGCGGGCTATCACACGGAGTATGCCGGCTTCAAGTTCGCGCTTTTCTTCGTGGGCGAGTACGTCAGCATGATCGTTTCGTCAAGCCTGCTCGTGACCCTGTTCTTCGGCGGATGGCAGTTGCCGGGGGTGGACGTGTCCGGACTCCCACTCATCCTCCAAATCCTCATGCCCCCGCTCGTGTTTGCGGCCAAGACGGGTGTCCTCCTATTCCTCTACATGTGGGTGCGTTGGACCCTCCCCCGCTTCCGGTACGATCAACTCATGAACCTCGGCTGGAAAGTCTTCGTGCCCGTGGGTCTCGTCAACATTCTCGCCACGGGAACACTCATCCTCGCCCGGATCAGACCATTCGCCGCATAGTCCCATTCAGGGGACGGGCCATTTCAGGATGAAAGCCTAGCGTCTTTGCCATCATAGTTGTAAGATATCGTAACTATATAGTTTTATAATTGTGTAGGAATAGCGGACGATACCGTCTTGCACCTAGAAGGGATTTCCATCACGCTCCGATAGATACCATCGTGATTTTAATAAGTTAGTGTGGCGTCCCGGAACGGAAATTGCGCTGTACTCCCTCAATGAACGGTTTTCCGCTCATATTGTACGTAGGGAGGGATCAGAAGGTTCTCCACACCTTCAAGGGCATGGACGTTCATGTCCTGAACGAATCGGAATATGACCGGCTCGACTACGACCGCGTTCTCCGCGCAAATCCGGAACTGGCGGTGGTGGACCATACGCTGAATGCGCGCGAGGGCTTCAATCTCTTCAAAAAACTGCGCGATCTCCAGCCGGGCGTTCAACTGCCGATCCTCATGCTCACGGAGGAAAACTCGCCGCTCTTCCGCGCGAAGTGCATGGATCTCGGGGCGGATGAAGTCCTGAGCAAGCCCATCAATCCGATCGAATTCCTATCCGTCATTCGATCTTCCCTGCGCAAGCGCCGCGAGTTCGTGAAGCTGCATCAGGAAGTTTCCTCGATCCGGCAGAAGGTCGATCAGCTCCACAAAACACACGACACCACGAGGCGCCAGAAGGTCGACCTCGCCGACGATCTCCTCAAGGCGGAGCAAGTGAAGCAGTTCTTCCGCAACATCAACCTTCTCGATCTCAAAAAGGTGTACGAGCGCATCCGTGAGCAGTTGCCCACGCTTCTGGAAGTGGAGCTGTTCTCGCTCTTCGTCATGAATCAGGAGAAAGGCACGCTTGAGCTGGCGGTCCACAATCACACCAACCTCAGCGAGCACCTCGTCCTGCATCCGAACGCCGGCGGCGTGATGTTCGATGCGGTGAAGGAAGATGAAAGTTTCGTCATTACCAATCCCGGGCTGCGCCGGAACAATGGGGATAGCCGCGCGAAGTACAAGCACACGGATGCCCTCTTCGTCCCTTTGAAAGTCGGCGGAGAGACGGTCGGAATCCTCAACCTGAACAACAGCCTCAAGGGGCGATTCTCCGAGCAGGACAAGGTGTTGGCCGATCAGGTGGCGCAGTTCCTCGCGACGATTCTGTGCAATGTGCGGCTTTATCAGAAAGTCCGCGCCCTCTCCACGATGGACGGTCTCACGGGCCTCCTCAATCACCTGAATCTCCATAAGCGGCTCTACGTGGAGCTCCTCCGCGCGCTCCGCTACCAGCGGCCGCTCTCCTGCATCATGCTGGATCTCGATCACTTCAAGCTCATCAACGATACCTACGGGCACCAAGCCGGCGACCGCATTCTCAAGGACGTGTCGGAGATCATCCAGACCACCGTGCGCGAAGTGGACATCGCGGCGCGCTACGGCGGTGAAGAGTTTTTCATCATCCTTCCGGAAACGGCGGTGGACGAAGCGCAGCGCGTGGCCGAGCGAATGCGCGACAGCATCGCCAAGCACAGTTTCTTCGCCGAAGGGCATGTCATCAAGGTGACGGCCTCGTTCGGCGTGGCGTCCTTCCCCCAGGCCAAGATCATGCACAAGAACCAGCTCATCCGGCATGCGGACCAGGCGCTGTACGAAGCCAAGAACAGCGGGCGTGACCGCGTGTGTACCTACCAGGAGCGGCGCGTCGCCCAGCGGTACAAGGTTGAAATGGAACTGAAGTATCTCACGCAGGAAGTGCGGACCGTCCGATCGGCCATCCTGAACAACATCTCCGCCACGGGCACCAGCGTGGCAGTGTACGAACCTTTGGCGCAGGGCACCGCCGTGTGGCTCGAAATGAAAGTCACGACTGGGAACGGCAACGGTCAGACCGCCTCCGCGCCGGCCCAACCCGGTTCGATGAAAGCGCAGGGCGAAGTCGTGTGGTGCCGCCCGGCTGTCGAAGTCTCCGGCATGTACGAAGTGGGCATCCAGTTCAGGGGCCTCGAGGACGAAAAGAAAAAAGCCCTCACCAAAATCGTCTACACCGCCCTCTTCAAAGACGTCTCCCAGCTCGCCTCCCTCCCGGCCTGAGTCGGCGGGCGCCCTTTTCCCCGACTTGTCGCCCCCAGCCCCCTTGGAAATACTCTTCCCATGGCCAAACCTTTTACGGTGAGGATCCGCGTCGGGAGGTGGGAGAACGGCTCCCCCGAGCCCGCAGATGAAATTGAGGTGCTTGTGGACACGGGCGCGGCATAAACGGCGCTGCCGAAGTCCTTGCTCAAGCGGATGGGTGTGCCGGTGCTGGGGTGATTGACCTTGAGGTTGGCGAACGGCGAGACGATCGAACGGGAATACGGACCTTGTCTCCTTAGAGTCATGGAAGGGTGGTATGGGACAACCGTCCTGATGGCAGAGGATACGGATATTCCTCTCTTGGGCACCAACACGATGGACGATGCCAGTGTGGAAATCGACCTCCGAAATAAAAAGCTTGTACATGTTCAAGCGATTCAGGCCCGGTTTGTGGGCTGCGGGGCGGCGAGGCTCTTCCCGCCACCTCTCCCGCAGTTATTGAAACTCAAACCTTCCTCCAAACGCCGGCCATCACACACCGTCACCCATCCGACATTTGTCAACCCCCATGCTTGACCCCTGACATGCGTTGGATGTGCAGCCTGGGTGTAAATCTTGAATATTGACTTTTCGGCCTCAGAAACTCGATTTTCAAGATTGACACCGTTTTGTTTCGCGACCGCCATCCGATAAGGCGATGATTGTAATAATCGGGTGCCTTCGATGGGGTTCGGCCCATCGGTGTCCGCTTCGAGCTGAAGCAGCAGACTACAGGTGTGGAAGCTGCCACGGAGTACTTCTTCCCGTGCGAGACTAACAGAATGCCGATTCGTAGGGGAGCATCTTCAGATGCTCCCTCTTGTCGGGAGGGCCTGAAGGCCCTCCCCTACGCATTCTGTTAGACGCTCTTAGTAGCAGGAGGTCCGAGGGTCAGGCATGGGGGTTGAGACTTTCGGATTCGGTCAGTCCGGCACCAAAGGTTTTGGACGCATGTAAAGCCGACCGTAACCCGCGACCACTTGTTCGGTCCACCCGGCGGCGAGCGCCTTTCGAAGGAACGGCTCGACGTGCAGACGGTATCGCAGGAAGCCCTGTCTCACGGGCGAACCGTCAATGTTCGCCCATCCATCGCTCACCCAAATGGCGTCCATTGAGGCAAGGCGCTCTTCCGTCCGGCCGCTGGAATCTGGAAAGGGGGGAAGACTGGTAGGACTGACGATCCCGTCAATATCCACAGGCGTGAACGCTTTCAGCCATGTCTCTTCGCGCAGGATGATCTTCGGATGGTGAGAGGCGGCAGCAAGCAACTCGCGGTAGGAAGTTCTCATGCTTATCCCAGGCCCGGCTTGAAGAATGTCGGAGGGACCGGAGATCACGGCACGCATCTGGCCGCTACAACCCCCGTGGGAGGAACCGTAACCGTTGGGCAACACGAGGCACGCACTCACCAGCACCACCCATCGCGTATAGGTTCGTTCACCTCCCCTCAGCCACGATGCGAGGAGTGACTGCCCCGGAATCATCAGCAAGGCGCCACCCAACGCCAAGGTTTGGAGCGCCCGAATCTTCCACTTCGTAACATCGGCCAAACTTCCATCCGCCGACCAGAGCGCTGACAGCACCCATTCGTTGAAGATGATCCCCATCAGCAGGACGGCCCAGCCGCACCAAGCCACGGCCTTCTTGCGAGCAGAGGCGGTCGACAAGTTCCGGTCACTATCCGCCGGACGCTTGAAAAAGGACCCCCGGCTGTAGGCTGCCACCCATGCCAGGCCCCGCCCCGTATGCGCGACCACCAGAAGTCCCACGGGCAGAAGCGCCATGACGTACCGAGTATCAAACCAAACCAGGAGAAGGCTGGCTGAAACGCCGGCGGCGCCGAAAAAGATGGAACCCAACGTCGCGAGCCGGCCCCTCGTCCGAAGCTCATGGACGATGGCCGCCGTCGACACACACAGGCAAAGCCAAAAGACAGCGGCCAACACCGATTCTCCAAAAAAATACGGCCCCCGCCCAAAAAAGAACTTCATGGGTAAGTTCAAGAATTCGGGAACATTCTGGAGAATATGCGCCGCGACCTTGCCCGGAGCCTTCCTCAAGGCCTCTAGGATGGTGGTTGCACCACCAAAAGCCTCCTGATTCGTGAAGTACCAGTCCCGGTCCAGCCAGGAAGATGGCGGCGTGGTCCTTGTTGTGTAGAACCAGTTACCGACTTGGAAGAAACCGATCGTCAGCGCCCCTCTCGCCGCCATGGGAGCATACGTCGTATCGACGAGCATGTGGTTGTGATCCCATCGATCCGAGGGGAACAGCGCGGCCAAGAGCGCGACGGCGCCGAGACCGACCTTGGCTGCCAGGCGCAGGCTCGCATGTCGTGTTGGCAACAGAGCGTCGGCCTCCACTTCTCGTCGCCTTGACAACCTGCCCACCACGACCCCCAGAAAGTGACCGGCAAGGAATGGGACAGCTCCGAGATGGCAAAGAACCGCGGCAAGAAGGGACCAGGGAATGATTTCCGTGTCCGACCGCGCACGTCCCCAGCCTCCGGCAAAATAGAGAGCCACGAAACCGATGGAAGCCACCAAGCCTCCCCCCTCGACGATGGCGAGGGTGGGGATCCATGCAATCACCAGCAGCAATGCGTAGAGAGGAGTGAGCACGTTCCTTAGCATGAGGAACAGCGCGAAGGCGGCAAACAGATGGGTGAGGAGGTACTCAAGAAGTTCCGACCAGGGATAGGGCAAGAAGAAGAACGCCTGCAGATAAACGGCATGGAGAGGACCGTGGGAGAAGACCGGGAAGCCGCCCGTCTCCCTGAGAATACGGGCGGATGCCCAGTATTTCCAACTCTCACTCGGCGCCCAGTCTCGGGGGGCGAGAAAGTAGGTAGCCACCAAAAGGCCGACAAGGAGACCGACCAGCTCCAGCCGGTTCGGCGCAGATAGTCGATCCGATTCCCGCTCGGCTCCGGCCAGAGCTTCCTTGGAGAAGTTGGTCCCTATCGGAGTGCCTCCCGACTATGAACGACGGTCCCCGGTCCGGCTCAACGGGTCCCCTCTCGTGGACGGCTCGCCGCCGGCCCTTGTGTAACGAGTGGTAAGCGACTCAAGAAGCCTGCCTCGAAGGCCAAGCCGATGGAGTCCGTATTTTCCGATGAGGACCAGAATTCCGAGTCCGTAGACCACACTGGACAGAAAACTGGCGCTGGACGCATCCGGGAAGTAACGCGCAGGCACCGGTATCTCGCGTATCTCGTATCCGAGGTGGACAGCCTGAAAGATCAACTCCTGATCGAAGATGAAACCATCCGAGTTGGCCTCGAACGGAATCGTTTCCAGCACACGCCGGGAGAAGGCCCGGTAGCCGGTGTGATACTCGGACAGTTTCAGATGGAGAACCCAGTTCTCGAGCTGGGTGAGAAGCCGGTTCGAAACGTACTTCCACCAAGGCATGCCCCGCGAGAGGGCGTCGTCCACCAGCAATCGTGAGCCCAGAACGATGTTGGCGTCTCCCCGCTCGATGGGCTCGACCATCTCCGGGAGGAGCTTCGGGTCGTACTGGTAATCCGGATGCACCATCACGATGACGTCGGCCCCGGTCTTGAGCGCCTCGCGGTAGCACGTTTTCTGATTGGCGCCGTATCCGTAGTTCCGGTTATGCAGGAAGACCTCAAGTCCCAGTTCACGGGCGATCTCCGCCGTTCGATCGGTGCTTCCATCGTCGACCAGGATGACCGAATCGTAGGTCCCTTTCGGCAGGTCCCGATAGGTGAGGTGCAGCGTCTTCTCAGCGTTGTAGGCGGGCATCACGACCACAACCTTCGATCTTTTCCGCATAGGGGGGGCTATGGTGTCAAAACGATTCGGAATTGCCAAGCTTGACCTGAGCAACGAACTGATACGCCAGCAGGTTGATCCACGCCTGGGTCAGGACGTAGAGGAGCCGGTTGATCCAGTCGAAGCGGTTCCGCGCAAAGAACCTCGGCCAGATCAAGGGCCACGGAATGACGGAGCCCCAAAAGTGCTCGACCTGGAGGCCGCACGCGGCCAGCATTCGCAGGAACGTTGCCTGAGTGAAAAAGCGGAGATGTCCACGGTCCAGTATGCCGCGGTCCTGGTATTCGAACCTCCCCGTCAGGAGATGAAGCCGTACGTAGAGGTTCGCCACGTTGGGCACGGAGATGATCAGCCGGCCCCCGGGCTTCAGGGTTCGGAGGAAGTCTCGAAGGGTGGCCTCTGGCTCCGGGAGATGCTCCAGGATATCGGCCATCAGGATCAGGTCGAACGGTGGCTCACCTTCCAGACTCCGGGTTGGGTGAGCCGCCAGATCCGACTCGTAGAAACGATCCCAAGCCTCATGCCCGGGAGTGGGAGGACGACTGTCCAGGCCGACGACATAGTGGGCTTGCGACCTCAGCTCGCGGGACAGGTAACCGTCTCCGCAGCCGACGTCGCAGATTCTGAGACGGGGAGGCATCGCTCGGACGGCGTTCAGAACAAGCCGGTGACTGCTGCCGGAAAAATCCTTATAGACATATTGGCTGGAGGACGAAGACTCCTGGCTCACCCGATTAAGACGAAGACTCCGACCGCTGGAATGGGTAACCCGATATCTTCGATTGGATTCCGGTTTGACTTCCGTGATGATTTCCATGACGGATACGGGCATTGTATCCGGGGATGATTCCAGGTCAATCGGCTTCCGAGGGGCTCGGGGATCAGACATGGGAGTTGAGACTTTCGGAGGCCGGCGTGGGATGTGTCAGAGTCTTTCTGCGGAACTTCTGCGCATGCCTTCATCATCACCTGCATGCACAGGCAGGTCAAGAGGTTACTTGGCCAGCCAGATGAAGTCGCGCTGGGCGCCGGAGTGACAGGAGGTGCAGGACCCGCTTTTGCCGGAGGATTGCTGCGCCACGACCCGGCCGGTCCCGTTGAACTCCACCCACACCCAATCGCCCGCCTCGGGATTGAATCCTTCCCCTTTTTGTATTGCGGCAACGATTTTCAACTCACCCTTGCCGGCCGGATCCTTGTTCGCGTAGATGTACTTGACGATCGTGGTGCCGTTCGGCATCGGACCGGTAAGACCAGGTTGGATTGCCGCCTCCGATTCGGGATTCACATACACGTTCTCCACACCCAATCCATGAGCGGAGGACGTGCCCAAGCGCGGCCACTCGTATCCCGGCAGGAGTTTCCAGTTCGCGGGAGGGTCTGCCTCAAGAAGACGCGCCCAGAGCGCCTCTGCGGTGGGCTTGGTGGGGCTAGAAGGGGCGGTTGTGGTCGATGAAGAGTCTGTCCCGGTCGGTCCAAGCCCGGTCGAAGCGGTGGGGGTCTCCGCACTTGTCGGCAATTCGCCGGGCGAAGCGTTGGGTTCGTCCTCGTCCGAGCAGGACGCAAGAATAAATCCGGCCGCGATGACGGCGGAAAGGAGGATCGGAAATTTGATACCCGCGCGCATCTACGCGGATGGGGGAGAATCAGCAAAAGCGTGGATCTCGAGTCCCAAGAGCGTCAGAGTGGTGTTCTCGAGGTAGACGAGAACGCGGAGATTTGGTTCCAGAACCGGCGGCGAGTCGGGAACGGGGCTCACGGCGTCTTCCGTCGATCCCGAAAGGTCATTCTCCTGAGACATAGGTGAAGTTGGAGAATGGTAACAGGGACTGCGCCGATCCACAATCGAGATCGGAAGAACGTGGTCGAGGCGATCCCAGAGCTACGACCTGTGAATTCGTGCCTTTCGGCGGGCCATCAGGGGGAAGAGCAGAATGAAGGAGTAAGGGAGCAGGCCGGGGAGTGAGAGACGAGCGCCGGTCCCAATGGATTGGCACGCGCAGGAGGAGGTGCTTTCTGCATGACCCTGGGGCTTTCCGGGGACGAGGCCGTAGAAGAAAGCCGCCGTGAGATAGCTGAGCGTGGCCTCCCACACATGCGGTTGCGCCACGTGCATCTCGTAGTCGAGCGAACCGTTGCCGTCCACATCGCGCACGACGAAAACTTCGCCGTAGTGCTCGGTATCGGGCGTCGGCACTTCCGTGAGGAGAGTCCGGATAACCGGTTCGAGTTTGGCGCCGCGCTCCGCATCGTCTTTCCAGAGCAGGGCGAGCGCCGCGGTGGCCTTGCCGAGATAGGCCCCATCACCCTTCTTCTGGAAAAACGGGAGCATTTCGTTGAACACATAGTCCGAGTGGGACCGCATGCGTGGATCGTCGAAGGGAAGAAACTCGGTGGGCCAGATCAGCCACGCTCCGGCGCCGGTGCCTCCGCCGAAATGGCCGCCGTCCGTCTTGTAGAACTCCCGAGCGATCGCTTGCTCCAGCTCCGTGACCCGGTTCTGCCATGAGGCCAGCCGAGCCGCGTCTTCGCCCATAATCGGTGCGACTCGCACCGCGGCCTTGAGTCCGGCCAGCACAGCCGTCGCCCCATGAATGGTTTGGAAGTTGCCGGGGTTGTCATCCTCTTCCGCGGGACACTGGAGTCCGTTCGAAGCGTCACGGCATGCCGTCAGAAGATCCGCGGCCACTTGAATCGTCGGGTAGACCTTATCGAGATAGGCTTTTTGTTGAGTCCCGCTCAGGAAATCGGAGTGCGCAGCGAGGGTCCACAATCCGAACCCCGCTTCATCGATTTCGAAATCGAAGATTCCGCCCGGCCGCCCATCGGCGTAGTAGTTCATGGCGAAACTTCCCGCGGGTGCCTGATTCGTGCCGAAACGATCCTGCCCATCTCTCTTGCGGATCACGCGGACGTAGAACTCGTTGTGCTTCTCCACCATTTCGGGGTAGCCGGCTAGATCGAGGGTGTGATTGAAAAATGCGCCGTCCCGCGGCCAGTCTTCGCCGTACGGTGGCTGATTCGTGATTGAGGCGACCATCGCGCCACTCTCGCGGTCGGTCGCGATTTTCAGGGAGATAAGAGCGCGCTTGGATACACTCAGGATTTTTTCATCCGAGGTGTTGGGCAGCGCGGCCCGGCTGAGCCATTTCTCCCACCACTTCTGCGTTACGTCCCGCTGGCTTAGGACGGACTGCCCAACGGCACGGGACCAAAGCCCGAGTGAATCGGATGCCTTCCCGGCCACCGCGAAAACGAGGGTGATCTCCGGCGAGGTGGAATCTACATCGTAAAGAAGCCCCAGCGCGGCCGGGCCGGTCACAACGTAAGTGTCATTTGGAGTGGCATCGAAAGGTACGACGGAAGCTTCCCAATCTTCGAAGAGCAGGTGGCCCGAAGGCTTCTTGGACGAACCTAGAGTCCACCACACATCCTCGGTGTGGAGCAGGTTGTAGGGACCCGCGCTTGTGGCCGGATGAAACATGATGTCCGCCTGATCGAGAAACCGCTTGATGGAGGCGGCGTCGTTTGAGGGCAATTTCGAGAAATCCCGGTTTGCCGGCTTGAACGAGACGAATCTTCCACCTCCCTCGTCATACACCGTCGCGTATCCCTCCAGTTCGTCTTCGGTCCAGCACTTCGTGGGCAAAAAAGTGACCTTGGACGTGCATGGGGCCATGTTGGCGAGATAGATGAGTTGTGCGCCGGTCGCCGCGGAGTCAGGGTCTCGATCGATGCGATAGGAACGAATGAGAACGTCATCATCCGGCTTGACGAAATCCGTGCCGGTGACGGTGAGACCGAGGGAATTGTTTCGATATTCGGTGATGATGATGGGGGTGTCGGAGGAGAAATACCGCTGAGCGCGGGTCCAATGCGCGTCTCTCAGCCACGTGAGAGTTTCACCGCCCGACGTATGAACCTTGAGGCCCGCGAACGATCCCCACAGTTCTTCTGCCCCATAATTCTCGTCGTAGTCCTCGATCTCTTCGAGTCCCGGCATCGGCGTACGGTAGTTCAAGTGGTCGAAATAGCTCGGGCTGGGCCATTTGAGGACGACCAGCTCTCCACGTTTGGAGATGCCGACGGACAGCCCGCCGTTCCCGCTCACCGCATTCACCGTCGTGATCCCGAAACTCCGTTCCACCCCCGGAAGAGGTGTGGAACGGGCCTCCCGAATCGGTCCAAGGCCCAAGACGAATGTGACAGTCGTGAAGAGCCGGCATGCGTGGGCGGTCCAAGAAAGGGCCATCCGGGCATCTTAGGGTGGCCCGGCGACGCAGTAAAGAGTTTCCTCGTTTTCGGCTTGCGCGGGAAGGGGGACGTGCGTAGGATAGCGCCACTCATGAGGCGTGGACTCTGTGTCGCTGTTCTTCTCGCGGCCCTCTCCCCCGCGTGCGGCAAGTCCGAACGCCTCGCCTTCGAGCCGGCCTTCCAATTCGACCCGTCCGCCAAGCGGAACTTTGTTCCCTTCCCCATCGATCTCATGACGCGCGCGGACTCCTCCTCGCGGACCGGCGTTCGGCTCAACATCACCGCGGGGATGAATCGGGATATGGACCGGATGCTGGCAGGTCGCGATACGCTCATCGGCTACGAAGCCATCTCCCCCGTGGTCCACAAGCTGAGCTTCGAAGGCATCCGGAACCAGATGAACGCGCTCGATGGGTTCGGACTGCTCTCGCCGATCATCGCGCCCGTCTCCGCACCGGTGGACTTGGCCGGCCTGCCCGCGCTGGAAGCTTCGACCACTCCGGAAAGCCCGATCTGGATCGTAGACACCACGAATTGGGTGCAGGGATCGAGCATTGATCTCACGACGCAGCGGATCGCGTTTTCGTCTCGCTGGGAGCCCTCCGGATATCAAGTCATCCTCGATCCCCTCCTTCCTCTCAAAGGGGGGCACAAGTACACCGTCGTCCTCCGGCGTACCCTCCAAGATCGCTCGGGCCGCGGACTCTCGATGCCATCGGACTATCGGAAGCTCATCGATGGAAACCTGACGGCATCGGGTGACGCCGCCACCTACACCGCGCGCATGAAGTCCTTTCACAATGAAATCCTTTCCCGCTCCGTTTCCGATGCCGTTCTAGCCTTCGAGTTCACCACGATGTCGGGCGCCGACGACGTGGTCAACGCCGTAAAGAACCTTGGGGCCGCTCCCCTGCCGTCCATTGACAACGTCGAAGCCATCGCCTTGGCCGACCTACCCTCCATTATCTTCGGCCCCTCATCCGGAACGCATCCCGACCATCTTGCCGAAGTGTCCACGCTCGTCCGCGGCACCTTCCGCTCTCTGGATTTCCGAGGGAGCGACGAACTCATGCCCGACCGGATTGAAACGGGGGACGCCCTTCCCTCTGCCACACAGGAAATTCAATTTCTTCTCGCTCTGCCGAAGTCCGCCCGCCCCGCCTCGGGGTATCCCATCGTCATCATGCAACACGGACTCGACTCGCAGAAATTCAAGGAGGATAAGTGGCTTCGATTCGTGAACCGGCTCGCCACCGAAGGGGTCGCCGTCATCGGCATCGATGCCATCCGCCACGCGTTCCGAGCGAGAGAGGATTTGAAGGATACTCCCGGCATCATCAACTGGGCGCTGGATCTGATCGATTTCTCCAACCCCCTCCGCACGAGGGACAGCATCCGCCAGAACTTCCTCGACCTCTGGCAACTTTCGAACAAAGCCCTCCCGGCGTTGAATGCGGTATCGCTGCCGACCTGCGGCGCGTCGTGTTTCGATCTCACTCGCAAGGGCTACGCGGGCGAGTCGCTCGGAGGCATCCTCGGAGCCGGGTTCACGTCGATCGATACCTCGCTGAGGGCTTCCGTGCTCTATGTCGGCGGCGGAGAGCTTACGCAACTCGTCCGGGGCGATGCGGAGAACCGCTACCTATTCCTCCTGGGCGTCGCCGAGAACTGCGTGAAGATTCTCCTCCCGGGCGGCAAACCCGACAACACGTGCGGAGTCAAGAATCCATTGGCTTTCGAGTTCTCGGATTCCCCCGCGGCTGAAAATCTTTTCTTCACGGCGGCCCAGATGCTGATCGACAAGTCCGATCCCGCCGTCATGGCCGCCGGGAAGTATCGCCAACCTTTCTTCGAAGCCAATCTCTCGAATTCCCTCCTGATGGTCGAATCGGTGGAGGAAAAGACCGTCACGAACGTCTCCACCGAAGTCCTGGCCGTATCCTTTGGGGTTCCCCATCTAGGTACGGTGGCCCATGACGTTCCGGGACTGCCGAAGATCGACCAGCGCAACTGTCCGACAAGCGGCGCGGGCGCAGCCTCCGGCGCCGTCCCGCTTGATGGCACCCCGCCTTCAGTGGCCTCCCATCGTGGTCAGCCCGGAGGGCGGGGTACCGCACCATCCATGGCTGGCATCCAGCCAGTCGCGGGACGGCTGAGCCCTCCTGGCGCCGTTTGCGGATTCGTCCAAATTCCGGTCCCCGACTCCGAAAAGAAAGATGCCCACGTCTATCCGCTCACCTCCGCTGAGGGATCGAAGATGGGGGCGGACTTCCTGGTTTCGGCGCTCATGGCCGGCAGCGCAAAGATCACCCCACCGTGAGATGAAATTGTGAAGGGTGATGCGTGAAGAGTGAAGTGAAGCTCCAAGAGAGTGAAGGGTGAAGTCTGAAGTGAAGCTCCGCCTTGGAGTTCTGCTGCTTCTTGTTCTCATCACTCATCACGCATCGCTCATCACCGCCGCTTCGGCGAACGGCTTGTACGTGGCCGACAACGGTCCAAAGGCGATGGGAATGGGCGGCGCCTTCACGGCGCGGCCGACCGATGCCTTTGCCCTCTATTACAATCCCGCGGGGCTGAGTGCGCTGCGTCACCGCGAGGCCTATCTCTCTTTGGGCGGGCTCTTCTGGCAATCGAGCTTTGCGAGGAAGCCCGCGTCGGATGCGACAGGTCCCGACAGCACGACCACCTATCCGTATGGGACGAATTTTCCCAGGGTGGACAACGAAGCGTTGCCCACGCCCTTGCCGGCCGCGTTCCTCGTCTGGCCGTTCGCGTGGCACCGCCTCACCTTGGGCGGGGGCTTCATGACGCCCGTCGGTCCGCTCTTCCTCGAATACCCGGAGGACGGCCCTCAGCGATTCATGATCATCGACAGCGCCAGAACGGAATCCTACGTGATGCTGGGCGGCGCGGGCGAACTGTTCAAGGGACTCTCCTTCGGAGGCGTATTCATCCTAGACAGTGTCACTCTCAAGCTCCGCCAGGCCATCCTGGCCTCCGCGCATACGACGGAAAGTCCGGCCCGGGAGGGCCTCGCCGAACTGAATGTGGACAAGTTCGCCGAACCCACGTTCATCGTGGGGGGACGCTACGCCACCGACAAACTCTCCGTGGGCGTCGCCTACCAACGTGGGTCGGACCTGCAATTGAAAGGCACTCTCGACGCTCGGATTCAAACACAGCTCAACCAGATTCTCGGCATGAGCATGTTCGGGGAGCAACCGGTATCGATCAGGACAACCAAGGACGTCAGTGTCATGCTGAGAACCCCCCACGTTGTCCGGTCCGGACTGGGTTATCAATTCGGCAAGTTCTACAGCGAGTTGGATTTTGACTATTGGCAATGGAGCCGATTCAAGGAGTTCCGGATCGACATCGCCGATACATCCCTGCCCCTCGATCCGCCGCTGAATATCGGCGTCAGCCTGGCCGGATTCGAAGTCCAGCAATCCCTCTCGGACCTGAGCCTTGAAGACCGCGTCATCCCGCAGCCCTTGAAGGATACGATGGACTTGAGATGGGGAGGCGAGTACCACTGGTCCGAACCGCTCGACCTCCGGGCGGGAATCCACTACCAGCCCGGCGCCGTTCCCACCCGGGACTTGACCCCGCTCACTTTCGACGCGCAGACGGTCGGCCTCACCGCCGGATGCACCCGGCGATTCGGACGGTTCTACCTGGACGCATCTGCCGCCGCTTACCTCATGGCCACTCGGAAGGTGGAACACAGCGAAATCACCGGTTACAACGGCCTGACAGGGAGCGATCCCACAACGAAAGATCTGATGGAGAAACTCCTTGGCTACGACGTCGAAGATCCCGTGGTCGGGAACGGGACGTTTGCCGGAAGCGCGTACCTGCTCTACCTTGGAGCGGGTTATCAGTTTTGACGGAGAATTCGAGCAGGTTCTGAGATTCGGACGGCGCCAAGTTGCCGAAACCGCCCCGTGACCGGCCGGATGCCGCAAAACGGGGGGTGGAAAGGAAGCTTCTTCCTCCCGCGCGGCAAGAAATGCCGCGAATTGTTAAAGAACTACTTGAAACGACCGTAGTTCTGTACTAACATGGAGGTCCGCACATGGCGGTGACGGAATTCAAGGGACTGGAAAAAGTCGCGATCCTTCTCGTGGCTTGGGGTGAAGAGGTGACGGCCAACGTCCTCAAGAACATGAAAGAAGCGGATGTGCAGGACCTTACCTTGGCCATGTCCACCGTGCAGGGTATGCGACAGGAAGTCGTCGAGAAAGTCGCCAAGGAATTCTACGACGACATCGCCAAGGGCCAGATCATGAGTTCCGACTACAATTTCATCCGGAACTCGCTCGTGAAGGCGCTGGGTGAGGACAAGGCCGCCGAACTCATGGAAGGCCTCTTCTTCGCGGATCAGGAAGCCCGGCTCGTTATTCTCAACAAGCTGGACGCCAAGACGCTCCTCACTTTTCTGAAGAACGAACATCCGCAAACCGTCGCCGTCATCTTGGCGAACATGAACCCCAATCGGGCCGCGGAAGTGCTCACCGGGCTCCCCCCGGAACTCCAAAGTGATATTGTTAAGCGCGTGGCGAAACTGGAACGCATCTCCTCGGACATGGTCCGTGAAATCGACCGCGCCCTGCACGACGAATTCCGCACCGGAGCCCTGGCGAGTGCGAAAGTGGGCGGCGTTCCCGCCGTGGCCGAGATGCTCAACCAGGTGGACCGGGCGGCGGAAGAGGACATCCTGGCGAAGATCGAGGAAGAAGACCCCGAGCTGGCCGAGTCGATCCGTCACCACATGTTCACCTTCGAGGATCTCATCTACATCGACGACCGAGGCATGCAGGATCTCATGAAGGAGGTCAACCGCGAGGACCTCGTCAAGAGCATGAAGACCGGCTCTGAGGAGTTGAAAGAGAAAATCTTCCGGAACATGTCCAAACGCGCGGCGGAAATGGTCCGCGAGGAACTCAGCCTACTGGGGCCCATGCGGTTGAGCGACGTTGAGCGTGCACAGCGCGAAGTCATTCAAGTGGCCCGGCGGCTCCAGGACGAGGGGAAGATCGTGATCTCCAAGGGCGGAGGCGAGGCCCTCGTCTAGCCTATGGCGTCGATCATTCGCGCCGAGGAGGAAGGTCGGTACACGATCTACGGATATTTTCCTCCTGCCGTGGAGGTGGGCACACCGGCCCAGCCCTACCAGTTTCCGGTCATCATCATCCGCCCGGGCAAAGAGGCGGCGCCGAAATCCGAAGGGGAGGACGGGAAGGAGTCGCCCGCCGCTGCCCCGCCGGTCCCGGCAGGCCCCGCTACCCCCGCTCAGGAAGCGGAACGCACGGCGGATCTGATTCTCCGCGAGGCCAAGAAACAGGCGGACAAGATTCTCAGTCAGGCATGGCGCGAAGCCGAGCTCATCCAGGCCAGGGCGAGAGAGAGCGCCTTCGCCATCGGCCACGACGAGGGGTTCAAGGCCGGGCACGAAGAGGGATTCAACAAGATCAAGAAGGACTCAGAGCCCATTTTTCAGGCCCTCCAGGGGGCGGTGCAGAGGATGGTCAAGCTGGAATCGGAAATCCGCGTTCTGGTCGAGCAGCAATTCTGGCGGCTGGCCCTTAAGATCGCCCAGAAAATCCTGAAGCGCGAGATCGATATCGCGTCTCCCGTGGTCGAAAACCTCCGGGAAGCCGTCAAACGGGCGGTCGATCTGAACCGGCTCGACATCCGCGTGCACCCCGAAGACCTCGAACTGGTCCAACGCTACCGGCCGACCCTTCTGGCGGAAGTGGAAGGGATCAAGGCCATGCATATCCAGGCGGACGCCGCCCTCGCACCGGGCGGCTGCATCGTTGAAACGAATTTTGGAGACATCGACGCCCGGATCGAAAGACAGCTTGCCGAACTCGAAAAAGATATCCAGGACGTCACACACCCGCCCGCCGCGTAGGCCCTTGGGCATGAGGCGTCGGGTGGTTCCCAGCATCTTGCAACCATGCCACTAGTACCGCGTCGGCCGACTAAAGCCGCAGTTTCCAGCCTCCGCGCGGTACGGCAGCCCCGCTCTCAATCGGAAATTCTGTATGGAGGCGGGGCGTGAGTACCATGTTGCCGGCTGGCTCTGGCCATCCAAACTGCGGCAAGACTTCAGCAACATGGTGCTAGGCCTCGATCGATATCTGGACGCCGTGGAGCGGGTGGACCCCGTTCGCGTGAACGGCACGGTCATCGAAGTCACCGGATTGGCCATCATCGGCCACGGTCCCGGCTCCAGCATCGGAAGCCTCTGCGAAATCATCACCGAGGGCGGAAAAGTTCTCGGCGCGGAGGTCGTCGGATTTCGTGAGGGGAAAGTCATCCTCATGCCCCTCGGAGACACGCAGGGCATCGGTCCCGGCGCCAAGATCGTGCATAAGGGCCGCGTGGCCACCGTGCGCGTGGGCCGGAGCATGTTGGGCCGGGTGTTCGACGGTGTGGGAAACCCGTATGACGACAAGGGATCGCTGGACGCCGAGACGGAGTGGCCGATCTACACCACGCCGATCAACCCGCTCAAGCGGGCGCGAATTCGCGAGCCGCTCGACGTGGGGGTTCGCGCGATCAACGGGATGCTGACTGTGGGAAAAGGCCAGCGCATGGGAATTTTTGCGGGGTCCGGAGTCGGCAAGAGCACCCTCCTCGGGATGATGGCAAGGCGGACGAAGGCCGACGTGTCGGTGGTGGCGCTCATCGGCGAACGAGGACGTGAAGTGCGGGAGTTCATCGAGAAGAGTTTGGGTGACGAGGGACGCAAGCGCTCCGTGGTGGTCGTGGCGACCTCGGATCAACCGCCCCTGATCCGCCTCCGCGGCGCATTCGCGGCCATGAGCATCGCGGAATATTTCCGATCGCTCGGGGCGGACGTCCTGTTCATGATGGATTCCATTACCCGGTTCGCCATGGCCCAGAGGGAGGTGGGCCTCGTTGTGGGCGAGCCCCCGACGTCGCGGGGATACACGCCCTCGGTCTTCTCGATGTTTCCAAAAATTCTGGAGCGCGCGGGGACCTGGGACAAACCGGGGAGCATCACGGGCTTCTTCACCATCCTCGTGGAGCAGGACGACATCAACGATCCCATCGGCGATGCCGTACGTGCCATTCTCGACGGGCATATCATGCTCTCACGCTCCCTGGCAGCCCGGAACCACTACCCCTCGATCGACATCCTCCAAAGCATCAGCAGGACCATGATCGACTGCGTGCCTAAGGAGCAGATGGTGCTCACCAAGAAGGCGCTCACCGTGCTCTCGGACTACCGCGAGGCGGAAGACCTCATCAACATCGGGGCCTACGTCAAGGGGTCCAGCCCCAAGATCGACTACGCCCTCAATTATGTGGACCGGGTGAACCAGTACCTCCAACAGGATGTGGAGGCCGGCATCACCCTGCCCGAGAGCGTCAGCCACCTCCAACGGGTCTTTTCATGATGACGCCTCCCGCCTCCCGCCTCTCGCCTCACTAAGCCATGCCGTTCCGTTTTCGCCTCCAGAAGGTCCTTGAAGTCCGCGAGCGGATTGAAGAGAATAGGCGTAAGGAACTCCGAACGGCCATGGAACTCTATCAAGCGGAATTGCAGCGGTTGACCGCCCTGCGACGGAAGCACGAAGAGGTCCAGGCGGACTTCGACGAGCGGATGCGTACAGGCTTTGTGCCCTACGAGGGTGTGATCTATCAGAACTACTTCCGGCGATCGCGACAGGAAATCGCCGACCAAAACGGACGCATTGCGAAGTCCAAGCTGAACGTGGATGAGAAACGGAAGGCCTACATACAGTCAAGGAAGGAAAAGCAGGTCATCGAGCGGTTCAAGGAGCGTCGGTTCGAGGAGTATCGGGTCGAAGAGGAGCGTTCGCAGAATAAGTTGCTCAATGAGCTTGGCGTGATCGCCTTCAACCGGCCGGAGGAAAGTGCCCAGTGAGCATTTGGGAGCGCCTCCTCGTCGCGGTCATCGCGGTAAAGATCGTGGTTTCCGGCGTCGTCCTTTACAAACGGAACGGCGTCTTCGGGATCGCCCACAAGGAGGCCAGCGCGCAGGCGCCCACGCCGGAGGACTCGTCGCGGTTGACGGGCACCATCCCCCCGAAACCCGGGAAGGAAATCAGTCTCGAAGAACTGCTGCGCATTCTCAAGGAGCGCGATGAATTGGTCATCAAACGGGCCCTCCCCCCCGAAGAGGAGATTCGGGGAGCCGAGGTGCTGAAGGCGCTCGAAGATCGACAGAAATCACTTACGAAGAAGGACGAGGAGCTCCGCCACCGCGAGCAACGCCTCGCGCAGCTCAAATTGGAGATCGAGAATCGCGTCAAGGAGCTTTCCGGGCTGAAGAGCGAACTTCAGGGCCTCATCCAGAAGCGCGAAGTGGTGGTTGAAGAAAATCTCCGCCGGCTGGCCAAGATATACGATCAGACGCCCCCGGAAGAGGCCGCGAAGATCATGGATGCCCTGCCGGTGGAGGTCGCCTCCGATATTTTTCTCCGCATGAAAGAGCGCAGCGCGGGCCGCATCAAGGCCGCGATGGATGCGGAGAAAGCCCGCCTCGTCGACCTCGAAATCGCGAAGAAGAGATAGCCTCTTCGGCCGCGCCACACCGGCCTCTCCCTGATCATCTACGCCGGCCTGACGGCCTCCACTTCCAACCGGACCATGGGGACGTGAGTGTTCCCCTGGGCGTCCAACGGATATCGCGCCACGTATGCGCGCAGTTCTTCATCGAGAAACATCTCCCGGAGCGATTCGGGCAGTCGCGCGAAATAGGGAATGCCGTGGGTCGTCCGGAGCCAGGCCTTGAGACCCTCCACGCCTCGGTGGGCCATGTCTTTCGGCATAAGCTCGATCCGGCCCGCCTCGAATCCCGCGTCCTTGACCCAACTCCGATACTCCCGGGCTGAACAAAATCGCCAGGGCTCTACGAATCCTTGGAAGTGGGGGGCCCACTTCGGCCTCCGGATGATTTCACCGGTGATTTGACGGATCGGAAGGGCGTTCCCCTCGCCGCCGAATTGGAGAAGAAGTCGTCCACCCGGACGCAAGGCCCGATGGAATCCTTTCAGCGCCTTGGGGTGATCGTGCACCCAGTGAAGGCAGGAGAACGATACGATGAGATCGAATCGCGCGTTGAACGTGAGGAGACTGGCCTCGCCTTGCTCGAATCCCAGGTTGGGGAACCGACTCCGCGGGTAGTTCTGGCCTGCATACTTCACCATTTCGGCGGATTGGTCCACGCCGAGAACGATTCCACGGGGGACAAGCCCTGCGAGCCCGGCCGTGATCTTCCCATCGCCACAGCCCACGTCGAGGATGCATTCATCTCCGCGGAATTGGATACGGCCGAGGGTCTCCTTCGCCCACCTTTCCTGTTCGGACGAGCTCCGCGCGTAGTCCTCAGCGCTCCATTTCATGGCGGCGGGAAGGTCCTACGAATTCTATGGATGAGCCGTGACCCGGACGGAGATTTCAACGGGGACGGAGGCAGGAAAAAGGCACCGGTGGTTGTCGCAAGCCTGGTAGGCCATTTCACCCTTGAGCATGTGTTCGCCTTCCGGTGCCATGAGGTCGGCATCGATGGGAAGGAGCACTTCGAAGGTTCCCTCGTAGGTTGAGATCGGATCGGTCTCTCCTTCAATTCGGTGAGGCTTTCCCGGCGGGTAGAGAGGCGTGCCCACGTGGAGGATCGAAGTGTCGTCAACTCTCAACTCGACCGGAACGAGATAGTCCTTGCTCGGGGGATTGGCCTGCACGTGGTAGCCCTCGGCCACGGCGGCCTTAATCTTAACATGGGCGATCCTTCCACGCGCCACGGCCACCGGTTCGAGGGGTGCCACGACCAGCACAGGCTTCCTCGGCCCGACTGGGGCACCGGGCTCCCCACGCTTCTCACAGGCGCACACGGCTAGAACAACGGCTATCCATGGGATGGCGCGTATGAACATCAGCCTGAATCGTCCCCCAGCAGCCGTAGGACTAGCAGTGGAGGCTACCTTATTGTGCCAATACTTAGCTCGACTTTTGCCATTTTTTGAAAGGCTTATGTTGGTCATTATGCGTGGGGGAGCGTCTTCAGACCCTCCCGAAAAGAGGGAGCATCTGAAGATGCTCCCCTACGAATCGGCATTCTGTCAGAGGCTCTAAGCTCGACTTTTGCCATTTTTTGAAAGGTTTATGTTGGTCATCATGCGTAGGGGAGGGTCTTTAGACCCTCCCGACAAGAGGGAGCATCTGAAGATGCTCCCCTACGAATCGCTTGAGCGGTGTCTGAAGATACCTTCCCATCCGAGCGAGATTCTGAGTGATGTTCACACAGCATGGAAAAATGGCAAAAGTCGATCTCAGAGCCTATCCCAAAACGTATCGCGGACCCTGACACGTCTTCCAGTGCGGCCGCGGCCCCGAACGGGTTCGGAGCCGGGCGGCAGCGATGGCCCGCTACGGAGAGATCGTTTTTCGACTGTAGCGGAGCCTTTAGGCTCCGCAAAACCCGCTCCGTTTCCGCCGGGTTTTGGGATAGGCTCTTAGTTCCAATCTGTCCCAACACCCAGCCTGATTTCTCCCTCAAAGTTGTCGCATGACAACTTCAGGCCAGTTTTACCCTTAGGATTTCAACCGCCTTCTCAAGCTCGGATGTGTCTGTAAGGAAGATTTCAACTACTATCCCTTGTCTCCTCTGGCGGAGCGTAAGCCGGGTCTTCCCAGATATCCATGTCGTCCCTTCACGAATCGTTGAGCTGGGATTTTCGCCTCCATCTCTGACACGCTTTGCCCTCACCTCTGCTTCAGACACGGGAAGCTCGCCATCCAGAACCTCTCCAAGCAGCTTCCTTTGGGCATCGGGGTCGTTCCGCAAAGATCCGATCGCCCGGGCGTGGCCGAATTGGATTCTCCTTTCCCGAAGAGCTTCGAGCACCTCCGGAATAAGTTGAAAGGTCGCGAGAAGGTGCGATACGTAGGCCTTATCCTTCCCAAGTTTCTTTGCTACCTCGTACTGCTTAAGCCCGTGGTCGGCGACGAGGGCCTTTGCTACGAGAGCCTCCTCATATGGTGTCATTTGCTCCCTAACCACGTTGTCGACAAGGCCAAACTCAATGGCCTCTTTCTCACCCATCTCCACCACTAGGCAGGGGACTGGGTGATCTTTCCCGAAGTCCAGCCCCAAGAGGGCTTGGTAGCGGCCGTCCCCGCTGATGATGTCGTAGGTCTCGGAATCGGTCTTCCGAACCACTAGTGGAATGAGCGGGCCGCTCGTTGCCTGAACCGACTTCTTGAGCTGCTCGAGCTTCGTTGGGCTATGTGCCTTTCTGACGCGGTGATTGGAGAGTCTCAAGTTCCCTAAAGGGATATTTTGGAACTGCACCCCGCACCTAATCCTTTGAAATCGGGCTTCCCCAATGCAGCCTGAAAAGGGTCAAATGGGAGGCCGTGTGGCGCTTCTCGATCAGACAGAACAAGTGCGGGGGCACGGAGCGGGATATTATCCAAAATAAGGCCGAAGTCAACCCCGCGTCATCTTGTCGATGGGCGGAACGCCAGAGGGTTCGAACCTTGCAGGAAGTGGTCAACAATCAGGTCGACCGATGCCTTTACACTCAGCTTCGATACCAAGGGATTGATTCCCAGGCTCCTTTGCTCCAACATATAGTATAAGAGCCCGCCGAAAATTTGAGCTTGGAGCTCGACCGCCAGGTCGCCGCGGACGAGTCCCTGTTGTCTCGCTCTTGCCAGAAATCGCACCAAGGGCTCCGACCTGTTTTTCACGTGGTAGGCTCGGTAGTCCCTCAGGAGATCCGGCTCTTCGAGCAGGGTGAATCGGAGCAGTCGGAAAAAATCCGGATTCTTTTCATAAGCATCGAACGCCGATCTCGCCGCAGTTTGCAGGAACGAGACGAGCGAGTATTCCTTCGGCTTGTCAAACGGCGCAATGGTTTCCGCGAGGCGGTTCTTTTCGATCAGCGCCTTGAGCAGATCCTTCTTCGATCCGAAGTAGCGAAAGATCAGCGCCTCATTCACGCCCGCTTCCATGGCAATCGCCTTGGTCTTTGCCCCGTGGTAGCCCGACCGCGCCATCAGCTTCAGCGCGGCCAAGAGGATCTTCTCCTTAGTCTCCTCGCTCCTCCGGAGAACGGGACGTTTCATCCCACCACCTCCCGCCGGCCCTTCGGGCCGCTATCTTCAGCCGCCTTCGGCGGCGCGGGAGGTGGTGGGGTCACCCCACAATGTAAGCATATGCTTACCCGCGCGTCAAACCCGTGCATGGAATTTCATGACGCACTACCCCCTTGACTCCCCTTGGGTCATGACGTAAGCGTATGCTTACTTCATGAGGAGACAAGAAGGATCATGCGGACACTCCATTCGAAGGAGACACGGAGGCCGCGCCCGTCACGGGTGATCTTCTCGCGTCGGCGCCACGATACTGAAGCGGCTTTCCAGCCCCCTCGACGCCGCTTCCAACCGGGCGTAGGATGGGCCGGTGGCCCGATCCTCGAAAGGGAAGTGCATGGTCCCGGTGACGTGGGTCCTGGGTGCCGCTTCCCTCGTCGCCGGATGCGGAGAGGGTAGGCAATCCACCAGCACCCCCTCCCAAGCCGGACCTGAATCAGCGGAGAACGTGGCCGGGATGACCGCTCCGGTAATCACCTTTATCGAGCTCCGTGCGCGAGGCGACCGCGCTATTCTAGTAGGTGGCACTGAAACATTTATTGCGTATCCCAAGGATGCCAGCGGAACGGGGGTCGGTCCCGTCAATCTCAAGTGGAACGTCTCTGATCCTGGAATCGCCGAGGTCACCAAAGCGCCAGAGGGTGGGCCGGCGGCCGGCGTGACGGCGAGATCCCCTGGACAGGCAACGCTTCAGGCGTGTTGCGTACCCGGGCCGGGACCCGAGGACGACCCGCAGGCGCCCCGGTGCGTCCTTGAGGTGTGCGGTGTGACCACAGTGCTCAGCGTCGCACGAGATGCCGTCACCGCTCTATCCTCGGGGGTGCCCGGAGCGCTCGCTTCAGTCAGCTTTCCCTCCGACGACCGGACGGGCTTCGCCGGCGGCGACGGGTCGACTCTACTCAAGACATCGGACGGAGGGAGTTCTTGGACGCGGGTGGGTCCGTCGGCCGGAGCCGGTTTCGTTTCGATCGCCTTCCCATCGGGAACTTCACTGGGATTTGCCTTGGCAGGCAGTGCCGTGTGGAAGACTCCCGACGGCGGCTCTTCCTGGTCGAAGCAGGAGCACGGCTCGAAATCGGTGATGACGGCCCTCCATTTCCCTTCGGAATCCGTGGGCTATGCGGTGGGGGGAAGCGGAATGGTGGCAAAGACCACGGATGGCGGGGCGACGTGGAAATTGGTGCCCACAGGAGCATCCGTATCGCTACGGGGGTTGTACTTCATCAATGCAGAAACGGGCTATGCCGTGGGCGACAGCGGGATGATCTTAAAGACGACCGACGGAGGCGGGGCATGGACGACACAGGCCCCTGGAGTGCCAGGATACCTCTCGGATATCGTGTGCGCGGATGCCGCCTTATCTATTGCGGTAGGCAATCTGACGATCCTACGGACGACCGACGGCGGGTCGAATTGGTCGCCACACCTGGCATACCCGGAGCTCACGGCGGTTCACCTTCTCAGCGATGGCCGGACCGGTTACGCGGTGGGCGGAAACGGGCGAATCCTCAAGACCGTCGACGGCGGAGAAACGTGGGTCCTGGAGCCTTCCGGAACCACCGCCAAACTCTGGGATGTCCACTTTCCACCCAACGGCCGTACCGGTTTCATCGTCGGCGACAACGGCACAATCCTGAAAATCGAATCGCCCGCGCTCTGAGCACCCCGGGCGCGAGGACCGGCACGCAACGGGGGATCCGACGACCCTACGCCCAGCCATGGACAATGCTGCATCAATGCAGTAATATGCTTTTATGCGAACCACATTGGACCTACCCGAGCCGCTTTTGAAACGCGCCAAGATCGCCGCTGTGAAACGCGGCACGACGCTGCGCAAGCTGGTGGGGGCCGCCCTGGAGCGTGAGCTTCGCTCGCCGAACCGGCCCGGCGCCGCTCCTCGACGCGCGCGATTCCCGATTTTCTCATCCGCCGCTCCCGGTTCGCTCCACCTGACCAACGCTGATATTGCTCGCCTGGAGTCCGAAGAGGATCTCCGCCGCCATGGCGGCGCTGTGTGACGTGAATGTGCTGGTGGCGCTCCTTCATGCGCGCCACGTCCATTCGGCGCGAGCCGTTTCCTGGCTGAGCACCCAGGAAGAAACCGGATCTGTTCTTGTCTGTCGTGTCGTTCAGATGGGAGCGTTGCGCGTGCTCACCAACCGGTCCTGGCTGAAAGAGGAGGTCCTTTCGGCGGAGCAGTTTTGGACAGGATGGGACAAGCTTCTCGGCGATGATCGCTTCGCCATGCTTGCCGAACCGGAGCTTCTTGAAGAGGCGTGGAGGCGAGTGACCGTCCGGATCCCCAAGGGGCAGGCGGTGGAAACCGATGCGTACCTGGCCGCACTGGCCCTATCGACGAGCCATCGAGTCGTGACGCTCGACCGCGGTTTTCGGCGCTTCCCCGACCTTCAGATCGAGTTTCTGGCCTGAATCGCGTCTGGCCTTCCACCAACCGCTCCAAGAACCGCGATGGGCACTCACTCACGGACCGGGTTGGTTTCTCGCTGCCCCGACTCCGGCTTGGGCGGGATTTCTTCTTTCGGCGCGCCCTCGAAGCTCAGGCCAAAAGTGGGAAATGCCAAGGAGCCGGAGGTGTCCACAACGGGAAGAAAGGCCAGGACGGGAGAAAGTTCGAAGTTGACGAAGAGACAAGCCAGGCTGAAGCCGGCCCCGACGATAGGCCCCTGCACGGCCAGGATGGGCTCGGTCATCCGAACACGTGGGTTGCCTATCCAGAGGCTCTCCAGACCCGCCAACATCTTGATACCCGTGTAGGCGTGCGCGGATGCCCAGATCCAGCGCGAGCGGGCATGTACCATCCGTCCCCGCGCGCCGATGAGGAAGGGCAGTTGCAGAAGCTGGCTGTCAGCCCGTTTCTCACGGTGGGAGGACTTCAGGATGGAGGCTTCGGCGCCCGCAGAAGCTGCGATCGCACCTTTCCGCCACACCACCTTCGTCCCTCCGAACCTCCCCGCCCGCCCCGGGCTATGGTCATCCCCACCTTCATCCGTCTGGTCAAATCCATAGTACTCAGCATGGAAACGGTACTCACCCCCCAGGAGAAGTTGGCCGTCAATGGCGAGACCTCCGTCTCCCGAAAGATTCGAGCTTGGGTCCGCGCGGCCACCGATTTGTGTGAAGGGAGAAGCAAAGTCCGGCGCCAACTCTGCACCCATTAGAATCCTGGCGCCCTCACCGTTCTGCGGAGGAGAGTTTTCGGCAATCGGGTGAATCACGCGAAGCGCCGGCAAGCAGGACGCCAGCGCGAAGACTGCGATGAGATGGGTGATTGCTGACCGGTGGCGGCGACCCATGCGCCCGCCGGCTACACCCTGACCGGGCAGAGGCGCTGGTAGGGGCACCAGCGGCAGGTGGAGGGATCGGTCGTGCCGGGGAAGTCGTCTTCGACGGCCACGTTCTTCGTCGGATCGCGCAGGAGGGCGCGCATTTCGCCGGCGGATGCGAGGATTTTCCCCTTCACGTTCGCAATGAGTTCGGCGGAAACGGGAAACGCCTCCTCATTCCGGGTTCGGAGGTTGATCGCGAAGGTCTCGATGCCGTCCGGAGTGGCGTGCCACAGATGGCTGGCCGCGAGGGCGTAGGCCCCCATCTGAAACCCGATTTCTGCGACGTCATCCTTGCCCGTCTTCCAGTCGAGGATCCGGATCCGGCGCTCGCGCGTGCGATAGGCCAGATCCATCTTCCCGAGGATCAGCGTCCCCTCCAATTGAAATTTGATCAGCTCCTCCAGGCTCACCCAATCTTTCGGATCGACTTTCTGGATGGACTTGAAAGCTTGCGATTCTTCGAAAGCGACGAGGCAATCCTGCACCATCCCCGCCGTCTCTTTCCATTTCTCGTCCGAAAGCTCGATGCCGAACTCGTGCTCGAAGAGAGCGCACGTCTTGGCCTTGCCGGGCTGCCAGTAGGTCTTGCTCCTGGAGCTCGCGAAATCCCGCCGCATGAGTTCCATCGTGCTTTTTCGCCACGCGGCGGGGTCCATGGGCTCTTTTCGCCGCATGGCCAGAAGGAAACGTTTGATCGCTTCGTGAACGAGATCACCCATCCACATCGCGCGCGTCATGAGCTTGCTGAGAACGTAGATCTGACGCGTGCGCTCCGGGGCATCCTCCTTCCACCCGTTCCACATCCCGTGGACGTCGTAGTAGTACTGCCGCCGGCAATCGCGGAACGTCCGCGCACGCGACACGCTCCACGCGAATTCGTTGACGAGTTCGCCCACGAAGTGAATCTAGGATGTCTGGTCGGCTTCGTCAACCCAGCGAAAGGCGCTTGCCAAGACGGGTTCCCTCGTGCTTAATGATGAAAACGGGGGAGTGAGTATCTTGGCCCACAGCACTTGGCGGTTGCTTCCAGTATTGGTTTTCTCGATTCTTCCGGCTTGTGAAGGGGCCGTAACGACCTCCCACCTCGGCACATGTCCCGGAAATCTCCTGCCGGGCGATCTCGTCATCACGGAGATCATGGCCAACCCGTTCGGGCCGGGACTCTTTCCGGAATGGATTGAGATGTTCAACGCCTCGGACACACCGATCGCTCTGACAGGTATGGATTTGGTGTCCACCGACCCCGACGGCTCTCGCCGGAGGACACACACGCTGTCAAGAGGCCGGATCGAACCCGGGGGCACGTGGGTGGTGGGAAACGTCGCGGATGACCGCCGGCCGGACCACATCCATTATGGATATGGCGACGATCTCAGCAATCTTTCCAACAAGTCGGGGACTCTGACCGTGGGATGCGGAGGCGTCACGCTGGACGAGTTTACATATTCAGACATGCACGACGGCTTTGCCCAGGGCTTCGACGGGTCGTTCTTCCCGGACAATGTGGCCAACGACGCAAGAGACCGATGGTGTGATGGACAGACGATTTTCGGTCCCTCGGGGTTCGGATCCCCAGGACTGGCGAACGAACCGTGCCCTGGAACAGGAGGCCGCAACGACGCTTGTGGGAACGAAGACCGGTGCATCGACGATCCTGGTGAGGAGACCTGTGCGGGGGTAGCCGGGCCGAGAGCCATGGACCGCCCGCGGGTAGGCGATCTCGTCATCACGGAAATCATGGCCGATCCGCGATTGGCGGAAGACCCGAAGGCGGAATGGTTCGAGATCCATGTCGCCCGAACCGTCGACCTGAACGACCTCGAGATCGGGCCGGATCCCGGCACGCCCAAAACGATCCTCGGCGGGCCGAATTGCCTGAGAGTTGAGGCAGGGGCGAATCTCGTATTCGCCCGCTCGCCCGATCCGGCGGTCAACGGCGTGCTGAGCAAGGTCGACTATCTCTTCGACTTCGGTCTCCCGAACTCCGGTGGCTCTCTCGTCATCGGAATCGGGGGAAGAACATTGGACCAAGCCTACTACCCTTCCGCCCGTTCAGGCGCTTCAACGGCTCTCGATCCGGCGAAAATGACCCATACCGACAACGACAACCCGGCGAATTGGTGCGTCTCGATCGGTGTATTCGGTGCGGGCGACCTCGGAACGCCGGGATTCCCCAATGCCCCGTGCGGCACCGGAATCGGAAGTGTATGTATCGAAGGGGACGCGAGCCGGGAGATCGTTTCGCCAAAGCCCGATGACCTTGTGATCTCCGAAGTGATGGCCGATCCCAATGCCGTGCCGGATCGGAATGGTGAATGGTTCGAAGTTTACGTGGTGCGGGCGGTGGACCTGAACGGCCTCGAATTGGGAACCGATCCGGAAGATGTCCTGATGACGCTGGGTGGATCGGCGTGCTTGCGAGCGGAGGCGGGCCGAAGCCTCGTCTTCGCCCACTCGAAAGATCCGGCTGTGAACGGTGGTCTGTCTTCGGTGGACCATCTATTCAACTTCAGCCTGCCCAACAGTTCCGGGAGTCTTTTCCTCTCGCTGGATGGGAAGCTGCTCGACCGCATCAGCTACGGCTCGGCGACGCCCGGCGTCGCTTCAGCCCTTGATCCGGCGAAACTCACTCTCGCCGAAAATGATTCGGCCGGCACCTGGTGTCCGGCGACGACGGTTTTCGACACACTTTCTGGGAGTGCCGATCTGGGGACTCCCGGACAGCCGAACGCCGCGTGCGCGGGAAGCGCCGAGGGCGCCTGCCTCGATACCGGTGTTTCACGCCCCATCATTTCGCCCGCGGTTGGAGATCTCGTGATTACCGAAATCATGGCCGATCCGAATGCCGTAACGGACGCAAACGGTGAGTGGTTCGAGGTCCAAGCGAATCGGAACGTCGACCTCAATGGCCTTGAGGTGGGCACGGAAGCCGGCCAGGCCAAAGTAACACTCAAAAGCTCCGATTGCCTTACGGCCTCCGCCGGTGGGCGAACTCTTTTCGCCCGGTCGAGCGATCCCTCCATCAACGGCGGCCTTCCGGGCGCCCCGTATTTGTTCAATTTCGGATTGGCCAATTCAGCCGGGCGCCTGATCTTGGGCTTCGGCGGGAGCACGTTGGATCAGGTGACATACAGTTCGGCAGGGGCGGGAACGAGCGCGAGCCTCGATCCCTCAATAATCACGGCCACGGGGAATGATGTAGCTGGAAATTGGTGCAAGGGTACGGTCGTCTACGGAACCGGCGACCTGGGCACGCCGGGACAAGCCAATCCACCTTGTGCGGCGGCGTCCAGCAGCACCTGTCTGGAGAACGGGAGCATGCGAGAAATCCTTTTTCCGAAAACCGGTGATCTGGTCATCACGGAATTCATGGCCGACCCGAACGCGGTGGCCGACTCGAACGGAGAGTGGTTCGAGGTCTACGCCGCCCGCGCGGTGCACCTGAATGGATTGGAACTTGGCACCGAACCGGGGACGCCGAAAACCACCCTGGCCGGAACGGATTGCCTGTCGATCGCGGCCGGAAGCTATCTCGTAATCGCCCGTTCCAGCGATCCGGCCGTGAACGGCGGCCTCCCGGTGGTTCACCACCTTTTCGGATTCTCCATCGTCAACTCCAACGGTCGCCTCGTACTCGGTTGGGCGGGCGCGGTCATCGATCAAGTCTCATACGTCTCTTCGAGCACCGGGAAAGCCTCCAGTCTGAAACCGACCATGCTCGATGCCGTGAGCAACGACACCGCCGCCAACTGGTGCTCGGCCTCGGCTTCATTCGGAAAGGGCGACCTCGGTACGCCGGGGTCCCCCAATGGAGCGTGCCCGTGATGGACCGAACGGTTGGGAGCCTTGGTTTCGCCGTGCTTGCGGGATTTTTCATCCCGGCTTGTGGAGGAGCAAAACTCGATGCCTCGTGCGGCCCGCCGCAGGGTATCGTCCAATCGGTGATCGATGGCGACACGATTCGGCTCGAATCCGGAGAGACGGTTCGATACCTCCTGGTCGACGCACCGGAGATCGGAGCAAAATCCCAAGCCTGCTTCGGCCCCGAGGCCCGCGAACTTAACGTCCAGCTCGTCGAAAACCGGACCGTGGATCTTTCCTACGACAAAGAATGCCGCGACAAATACGGCCGCCTCCTGGCCTACGTCACTCTCAAGCGTCGCAGCATCAACGCACTCCTCATCAAGCGCGGCTTCGGTTGCGTCATGCAGATTCCTCCGAACGGAGAGTCCCGCAAAGTGGAATTTCTTACGCTCCAGGAAAAAGCCCGCGCCTCCAAACGCGGCCTCTGGGGGGGGTGCCCGCGTACCCTCTGCCCGGATTCCTGAAGAGTGAGCGTCTGTTTTATATGTGTCATTGGACATGGTCCGTTGACATATATGGTTAAGACACAAGTCTACATGCCGGAGGGAGAGCTTCGGGAGCTGAACCGTCTGGCGCGGCAGAAAGGGCGTCGGATGGCCGACTTGGTTCGCGAGGCCGTGCGCCGAGTGTGGTTGGAGAAACCCCTCAACGGCCCGGTTGCCCTCTCAAACGGGCAGCTTCGCGGGACATCGGCCGAACACGATGCCGCTTTCGACGACCGGGGAGGCGGCCAAGCGAGTTTCCTTCGACTCACATTTCGCCCTCGCGGGCTTCCGGTGTATGGGGTGAGGTTCAGGCCGGGGACCAGGCGCCGTCTGGATCGCTTGTGCAGGCGGTCTGGGCGCTCTGAGCGGTGAACGCTCTCCTCCCGCTCCCGTAGTAATAGACCGTGATGTTCTTCTTTGCGTTCTTACACGTGCCGACCAAGCCTTCGGCCGGGCATGAAGTCACAACGGTTCCGCTGAGATTGGTGGTGCACTGGGTGTTCACGGAGTCGAGCTTGCTCTGGCTCAGCTTCTCGTAAAACTGACAATTGCTCGCGGTGGAGCTGTGGCATCCGGTGCTCAGGGATGCCGTCTCGGTCGCCGTCGTTGGAGTGGTTGCGGTCTGCCCCCCGGTTGACGATTGTCCGGTGCTGCTCGATTCGCCTGCCTGTTGAGAAGCCTCCGCGGGATTCGAAGCGGCGGGCTCCTCATCCTCCTTTCCACACGCGAGGAAGAAGGCGAGCACGGTCGGGATCGTCGCTTTGAGGAATCCGGGCCGCGCTAAACCTGCCAACACACTCACCCCACCCCTCGTCTCCGTGGCAGAACCCCGACATCTCCTATAGAGGTTCGGCCTCTATAGGAGCGGCTAGAGTGCGGTAAACGTGCCTTGGTTGGATGACATCTGCCCGCAGAAGGTTTGCGCCTGGGTCTTGTCGGCAGGTGAATAGATATAGGTCGTATTGGTGCCGCCCGCGTTGCCGAAGGTGCATTTCCCGACGGCGCCGCTCGTGGAACATGTCGAGTCGGACGCCGTGCCGCCACCTTGGGTGCACTGCGCCATGACTTGGTCCACCACGCTCTTGTCCGCCGTGGATTCCGCGCAATATTTGTACGAATTTTGAACCGTCATGGTACAGCTCTTGGTTACCAGCGATTCGCTCTTGGAGTCGCTTCCGCAGGCAACCGGCAATAGCGCGAGCGCCATGGCCGCCGCGATTCCAAACCCTTTCATCGTTTCCTCCTCCCGTCATGGCCTAATGGATCCCGGCCTGTTCGCAGGCAGCAGCACACTCGTTTCCCTGAGACTTCGTGGCACGAGCCAAGAACGCCAATTTCTTCTGCGAATCCTGGACCCTTGGTCGCCATGACAGCTTGTCCTATGTGAATCATCCGTGGCGCGAAGTCAAGCGGAAAATCCGGCCTTCGGGCCGCCGGCCGGGCGGGGGCCGCTCCTTTATCAGAAAGGACGCGGCAGTGGGAGGGGGCTTGAACCCTGCTTCGACTGCTGAGCCAGGACCATCATGGAGTGGGGCCAGGGGAGCGGCTTTCCAGATCCCTTGGACCTACCTCGCTAGGCTTTCAAGTGAGTCGCCGGCCGTGTCAGGGGGTGGCAGGATGACACCGTCACAGCCGATGCCGCCGGAGTCAAAGAGTCGCCAGATCTCATCGTCGTCTGTTGAACGCATGTCCGGTCCGAACCGGAGAAAGGAAATACCCGGGCATGGCAGGGGGGAATTGAACGACATGCCTGCCTTGGAATTGTCCGGGGTAGCGGGGTGCGGTGCGACCGGAATGGATCGGATGAGCGCGTAGCACTCGATCTTCCTATGCGAACAGGACGTCATTGCGAGAATCCCGCCTGGGCTGCTGTCAAACGATGCCACGCGGCGGCTGAGCTGCGGGTAGGACACCATCGTTTCGTCATAGGGGTTCCCCGGGTCCAAGGCAGTCCGACCGAAATCGAGGTAGGTGAACCCGTCATGGGCAATGAGTGCCTCGTGGTCTGAGATGAACTCAATCTGGTACCCGGGCCGAAATCGCTCGTCCAAGTAGAGCCTGTCGTCACTGGTATCGACGGGGTCCGAGCCATAGTCGAAGAGGTAAATCCCCATCCAACTGGGAAGCCACAGGATATTCTTGCTGTCGGCCAAAATATCAAGGAGGTGATCGTCAAGGATCCCTTGTCCCTCCGCGAAGGTCGCAAGCCAAGTGAGCGTGTGGCCTGAAAAGTCAGGTCGGAAAACGCTGACACCGTCGACGCCCGTTCCCTCGGTGGCAGTGACATCGAAAGTGGACGCCCACAGATAGCCTTTCGTATCGAGCGCAATCCCGGACACATCTTTGTCCGGTAATTTGCCTTCACCCAGTTCTTGGAAGGGCACACTCACACCGGCGGAATCTGAGAAGCGAATGCCGGTGCCGAGCCCACCACTTGCAGTCAGACTTGGGCCAACCTCCGTCAGGTCTAGAAGGCCACTGTACTCATAGGAAAATGGGAACAAATCTCTCATCTCCGGCGAAATCCGATCGAATGGGACGAGAAAGGAGAGAGTTCTAGGAGCAGCGGTCGGCCCCAACTTGGCAACTTCCGAGAGCCATGTATCGAAGGGGACAGGGGTCAGAACGTCGTCCGAGGGGGAGACGATATCTTTCCCCAAATCCAGCTCGAGAATACCTTGGCGCGCCGTCCCGACCCACAGCACTGTATCGGATTTCCAAAGGACACCGGCTGCATCGAGGATACGTGCAAAGTAGAGCCGCCGTGCGTGAATCCTGTTCTCCCGATCTGCCCACGCGAGATCCAAGTAGTGTAGACCGTAGGACGCGAGGTCCAGGTTGACAGAAAGGTATATGGAGAGGGAGGAAACGGCACCCATGGTGCAGATGGGATTTCCGAATGGGTCCAGGATTTCCGACTTGGGGAAGATTGTCGCAGGACCGGACTGGAGCGAGACGAACCCGCGGTCTCCTTTCACCTCGAAGCTCTCTGTCATGAATGTCTTCTTGTCAACCTGGAAAATCGGGTCATCGTCCACGCTCAGAGATATCCGCTTGAACGAATCCAAGTAGAGCAGAAGCGGCAATTCCAATCGGACGGTTCCAGAGATTGTAAGGGGGAGGAAACCAGTGCCGCACCCGGCAGGCCTTTCCCCCTCTTGGGCCGGGTTGGCCGCCACGCAGTACCTGAAGAACTGGCTGCGAATCCATTCGCCCGGGCTATCCTGGCAATCGGACTCGGCGGGTGGGCAAAGTGACTTTGAGAACGAAAAAGAGACGGGGAGTTCATTGTCGTCCAGCAACACTGCTGAAGAAGGACTGACGCTCACCGCTGCACCGGGATCTGGTTTTGGGCAGGAGTTATGGGAGCCGATCGGGCTATCCCCTGATCTGGAGCGGTTAGCGCAACTCGCACCAACGACGACTACCCCGAGGAGGCACGCAAGAACAATCCCCCGTGTCACCATTGCCAGTCATTCTATCACACAGGCAGATGGATTTACGCACACTTCGGGTGAGAAGAATAGAACCAATCCTTGTAGGGTGGAGCAGGGGGCGAAAGGAGGAGGGCGAGGGGAATGTCGGGGAGGAGTGATTGTCCGCCAACAAGCGCGGCCGAATCTACCTGACAGCCTCAAGCTCCCGAAGGAGGTCGGCGGGTGGGAGGATGCGGATTGGGCCGGCGCCGCAGAGCACAAGCAAATCTTGATCGCCGGTTACAAGAACTTCTGTCTTTGCGTTCAGTGCGGCTGCCAGGATCGCGTCGTCGGTTGGATCCCTGCAAACGCTGCGAATATCATCGGGCGTTTCCACCGATTCGAAAACCTGTCGGACAACGCGCATGGCTTCCGTCGCGTCAGCCGCCGTGAATTCGAAGGTCGTGCGGAGATGCCGCTCGGTTTCCTCGATGACCTGCGAGCTGACTATTCCGGCGATTTCACGTGCCCGCGCAAGGCGAAGGAGCCGCCGGCAGGTGCCTTCGGTGATGAAGGCCGAAAGGACAACGTTGGTGTCGAAAAAGACCCTCAGACGCGCAGGGCTCTTCACGAGACGATCTTGAAGACGTCCTCCTCGGACACGATTCCCCGTTTGGCGGCGTGGTCGCGCATGCGAACAAGGAGTCTCTCAAACTTCTCGTCCGAGAGATGTTTCTCAACCGCCTGGCGCACGACCAGGCTCCTGGGTACCCTGAGCCGCTTTGCAAGATGAGCAAGCTCCCTCGCAAGGGGCTTCGGCAGGCTGAGGCTGATCACAGTCCTCATGTATTACAGTGTAGTGCGTCGACACCCCCCTGTCAAGGGCACCCATTTTCAATTCCGGGATGGGAGTGAATGGCAGCAGCCAGCCCCGCGAAGGCCTTCGGCTTCCTTCTTTCACGGCCCAGCCGAAGGATGCGGATCAGAAGCGGGATGGGTCAGGTGGGACGGGGGGCTGGAGGAGGAGGGCGAGGGGGACGTCCGGGAGGGAGGTGACGAAGGCAATGCGGCCGAGCCAATGATCGATCCAGCCGATTTCGGCGGGATCGCGGGAAAGGAACAACGTGAAGTGAGGATCCGGGGCCTCGAAGATTTCGAATGGGGCGCTCTCCGCTCCCAGTGTCAGTTTCGCCTCGGTGCTGAGGAGGTCGGGGGTAAGGATTTGGAAGCCGTGGGCCACAGGATTGGCAAGCACGAGCCGTGGCCCTTTCTTGGTAAGCCCGACGCTCACTGCTTGCGGCGCACCACTCACGGCGAAATCCACGCGGGATGTGAGGTTGGAGGAGATCCGCGTGACGGCACCCGACCCCGGCCGTGAGACGTAGACACTGCCGGATTCGCCGACCATCATTCCCGTGGGCTTCGAGCCCGCCGCAAAATCAAGGGATACGATTTCACGGAGGGGGTCCACTCCCAAAACCAAGACCCGGTCTTTCTCCGGAATGGAAACGAAAAGCCGCTCGTTGGTTTCATCCAACACCAAACGCCCCGGCCGGCCGGGGAGGTCGTACGCACCGATGTGGGAGAAGTCCTCGTACGACAGGAGCACCATTTGCGGAGGGCTGAACCGCGCCACGAATACGATGGAACGTGCCGCCCCGTACTTGGCCTCAACCGGATTGGATAAGCCAAGGTTTACTTCGGATTCAATGTCTCCCGTCGCAGCTCTAATCGTGTGCATTCTCCCTGATGCGGAAAGGCCGTGGAAGTACCCTCCATCGGGCGAAAACCATCCGGTCCGGAGAGGTTCCGGGAGTGAAACGTCTGCAATGAAACGAGGGGTTGAGCTGTCCGGGGAATGAACCCTGACCAGTGACAGTACCGAAGAATCCTCCTCTCGGTTCCAAATAGTCAGTTGGCCGAGCCCAACGGCGGGTCGAGTCTCGTAGAGGAGGAAGAAAGGTCGCCACACGGAATCGTTCGCCTGGCCGGAGCAGGAGAGAACGGGCAGACAGATTGACAGGATGAACAGAACCAGCTTGAGGGCATCCGAAAAATCGTGCGGGTATCGGAGCACCCGCAGGCTGAAGCCTGCGCCTACCATGGTCCAGACTGGGTTCCCCCGCCCGAAAGCGGGGGAGCGACGAATACCGCGACTCAGAAGCGCCATTCGGGACCCACCACGAATTGGAAGCCGCCGAGATCGAGGTTGTCACCCAGCGCGTTGACGTTTTTCGCGAGCGCGTAGGTGTAGCGTGCGTCGACGGTCACATGAACCATAGGGGTGACGGCATAGGCATAGCCCAAGCCACCGCCGAAGCCGAAGACGTCGCGATCTACGTCCGGTTCGGCCACCTCTTGGGACTCGGGGAGGAGGTTTTGGAAACTCACGGTCTTGAGCAGCCCGAACAAACCGGCGCCGACGTAAGGATAGAGATCGTGGTCACCGCGGAGGAGGTAGAACCGATGAGACGCGAACAGGACCGTCCGGAAAATCTCCAGGCGGCCCAGCGAGTCATTGTTGTTTCGGAATTCCTGGTCGCCCTCTGAAGTACCAAGATCGAAACCCAGCGCCAGTCGCGGCGCATACAGGACGTGATAGCTGAGTTGCAACAGGAATGCGTTGAGTTGGCCGGGCTTGAAATAGGCTTCGTTTCGATGGAAGTAGGCGCTTTTCGGCGGAACGTGCTCGCCGTATTGGAGGCCGACCACGTGCCTGCGCACCGAGGTTCGGCGCTCATTGGAAGGAGATGGATACTCTTCTGTGGAGTCCGTCGGAATGAGATCGGCGGAGTATTCCTCCTCAAACGTCGGCGCGAACACCACGCCGACGCCGCCGAGCAGCGAATAACTGAATGTTCTCCACGGGTGGGCGCTTAGGCTCTCGGCCCGGATCTCTCGCTCCATGGGCTTGTAGCCTTCTTTTTCCACGCGGAGTGTCGCTTCATTGTGTTCGATCGCCGGGAAGTCCCACGCCACCGGTGTCTTTCCGATGGGGATATCGTTCAGGTAGACCTGCGCCTCGGGCGGGTCCGATTTGAAAAGAACCGGGTAGGTCGTTGCGCAGCCCGCGAGGCCGAGGGCTGCGACCCCGATGGCGAGCCTATGGAGCCTGCGCATTGTAGATTCGGACGGCGTCGAAGAGGTCTTGCTGGGCGGAGCGGCCCAAGTTCATGGCCGGATACAAGAGTCCGTATCCCGTGACCGTCACCGCCACGGGGAGGAACATGCCGACTTTCTCATGCGCGGAGAAGAGGACGAATCCGCCCAAGATTCCGCCGAGCGCAAACCCGCTCAGGATCGAGGCTGTCCGGGAATTCTTGCGGGACGATTCCACTTTCATCCTGCATTGGGAGCAATCTTCGAGCATCCGCCGGATGGTACCGCTTTCACTGAAGGATTCCCCGAGGGGAACGGCTTCGTTCCCCTTCACAACGATGAATCCCAGTGGCGATAGTAGCGGCGCCCACTCCACACGGATTTTTTCGCGCGGGGGGGCCGCCTCCTCTGCTCCGGCATGAAGGGGTTGAATACCGATGATCAGGGAGAGCGCGGCGAGGCCAAACCTTTTCATGGCCTGCACATCATACCAATCCCTTGAGAGCGTTTGAAAGGCGGATTGCCGGTTCGCTTTACCAGGGAGGCAGGAGGTTCTCGACTATTTCGAGTACGGTTTGCCTCGGCGACCAACCGAAAACGAGACGGCAGAAGCCAAAGACCAATATGATCAACGCCCCCACGACGCCAATGGCCAAGAGGATCTTTGTAGAGAAGGCTGTAACCAAATCGAGTGCGCTGTCCAGACCTCATGCGGAGGTTGGTTGCGAGATGAGGCGTAAGTCTCACGGGCGATTAGTACCGGTTCGCTCCACGCCTTGCAGCGCTTCCACGTCCGGCCTATCAACGTTGTAGTCTCCAACGGCCCTTTAGTCCGTCTTTCGACGGAGGGAGACCTAATCTCAGGGTGCGCTTCCCTCTTAGATGCCTTCAGAGGTTATCGCTACCGTACCACGGCCACCCAGCGATGCCACGGGCGTGACAACTGGTACACCGGAGGTACGTTCCTCCAGGTCCTCTCGTACTGTGGAGGACTCCCTTCAAGTCTCCTGCGCCCACGGAAGATAGGGACCGAACTGTCTCACGACGTTCTAAACCCAGCTCACGTACCGCTTTAATGGGCGAACAGCCCAACCCTTGGGACCTCCTACAGCCCCAGGATGCGATGAGCCGACATCGAGGTGCCAAACGGTGCCGTCGATGTGAGCTCTTGGGCACCATCAGCCTGTTATCCCCGGCGTACCTTTTGTCCGCTGAGCGATGGCCCTTCCATACGGGACCACCGGATCACTTTGCCCTGCTTTCGCACCTGCTCGACCTGTCGGTCTCGCAGTCAAGCTCCCTTATGCCAATGCACTCCACGGCGGGTTTCCAATCCGCCTGAGGGAACCTTCGGGCGCCTCCGTTACATTTTGGGAGGCGACCGCCCCAGTCAAACTACCCACCAGCCCGTGTCTCCATGGTTACAAGCCACGGGTTAGAACCGCAGACCTGCCAGGGTGGTATTTCAAGATTGGCTCCCCCCGATCCAAAAACCGGGGTTCAAAGCCTCCCACCTATCCTACGCAGACAACTCCACAGTTCAAGGGCAAGTTGTAGTAAAGGTGCACGGGGTCTTTCCGTCTTTCCGCGGGTACGCGGCATCTTCACCGAGACGTCAATTTCGCCGAGCTACTCACCGAGACAGCGGGGAAGTCGTTACGCCATTCATGCAGGTCGGAACTTACCCGACAAGGTATTTCGCTACCTTAGGACCGTTATAGTTACGGCCGCCGTTTACCGGGGCTTCGGATCAACGCTTCGCCCCTTGCGGAGCTAACATCTCCCCTTAACCTTCCGGCACCGGGCAGGCGTCAGACCCTATATTTCCTCTTACGAGTTAGCAGAGTCCTGTGTTTTTAGTAAACAGTCGCCTCCCCCAATTCTCTGCGACCGGCTTCCGCTTTGGGGGCAAGCCCCTCTGCGTCCACCGGCACACCTTCTCCCGAAGTTACGGTGCTATTTTGCCGAGTTCCTTGGTGAGCTTTCACTCGCGCGCCTTGGGATATTCACCCAGCCTACCTGTGTCGGTTTGCGGTACGGTCACTCTGAAAAACTCGCTTAGGGGATTTTCTCGTGAGCATAGGATCGATCACTTCGCCGGACGAATCCAGCTCGTACTCGCCTCTCGGAGTTCCCCGTCTTTCGACGGGAGACGCGGCGGATTTGCCTACCGCACCCTCCTACGGGCTTAAACCGGGACAACCATCACCCGGATGATCTACCTTTCTCCACCCCCCCATCGCTGATAACGCTTTCCAAAGAGGGGCCGGAATGTTAACCGGCTTTCCATCAGCTACGCCTTTCGGCCTCGCCTAAGGGACCGCCTAACCCTGGGAAGACGAACTTTACCCAGGAAACCTTGGGCTTTCGGCGACCGGGATTTCCACCCGGTTTGTCGCTACTCATGTCAGCATACTCCCTTCCCAGCGCTCCAGCGCGGTTTACACCGCACCTTCGACGCCCTGGGAATGCTCCCCTACCGCTCCGCACCCTCCGAAGAGGACGCGAAGCCCGCGGCTTCGGTCACAGCCTTAAGCCCCGTTATGTTTTCGGCGCAGAACCACTTGACCAGTGAGCTGTTACGCTTTCTTTAAAGGATGGCTGCCTCTAAGCCAACCTCCTGGCTGTCTGTGCGATTCCACATCCTTTACCACTTAGGCTGTAGTTGGGGACCTTAGCCGGCGGTCTGGGTTGTTTCCCTCTCGACCACAGAGCTTAGCCCCTGCAGACTCACTCCCGTCCTTTCGTCCCAAGCATTCGGAGTTTAGTTGGGTTTGGTACCAGTTTCCCAGCCCTAGCCCATCTAGTGCTCTACCACCTAGGCGAATCGAACGAGGCTGTCCCTAAAGACATTTCGGGGAGAACCAGCTATCACGTGCCTTGATTAGCCTTTCACTCCTAACCACAGCTCATCCCAGATCTTTTCAACGATCGGAGGTTCGGGCCTTCTCCGCCGGTTAAGGCGGATTCACCCTGGCCATGGTTAGATCGACACGCTTCGGGTCTACTCCCGGCGACTGATCGCCCTATTCAGACTCGCTTTCGCTGCGGCTCCTCCACCGCGTGCGGTGGATTAACCTTGCCGCCGAGACGTAACTCGCTGACCCATTAAGCAAAAGGTACGAAGTGACCCGAACTCCCGAGTTGCCCCGGAAGTCAGGCTCCCTCTGCTTGTAGGCATACGATTTCATGTTCTATTTCACTCCCCTTTGGGGGTTCTTTTCGCCATTCCCTCGCGGTACTAATCCGCTATCGGTCAGGTCGTAGTATTTAGCCTTGGAGGATGGTCCCCCCAGATTCCCACAAGGTTTCTCGTGTCTCGTGGTACTTGGGTGCCCGACCCAGGAAGTCCTTCTCTTTTCGTCTACGCGGCTATCACGCTCTTCGGCCCCACTTTCCAGAGGGTTCAACTAGGAGAAGGATTGATAACTTCCCGTTCCGTTTGCGCCCGGAACCGGTCGGGACCCACAACCCCGCTGGAACAACGCGCGCAAGCTTGCACTCCAGCGGTTTGGGCTGTTCCGCGTTCGCTCGCCACTACTAGCGGAATCTCGGTTGATTTCTCTTCCTCCGGGTACTGAGATGTTTCACTTCCCCGGGTTTGCTTCCCCGCCCTTTGGATCCGTGATCCCGTGAATCGTGACCCCGTGAACCCGAATTCGATTCACGATTTCCGATACCCGTTCCACGCGCCCAAAGGGCGGGGCAGCTTCGATTTGATCGAAGCAAGTTTCCTTATTCGGACATCCCCGGATCAAAGCCTGTTTAGCGGCTCCCCGGGGCTTATCGCAGCTTAACGTCCTTCTTCGCCTCGACCTGCCAAGGAATCCATCGTATGCCCTTAGCAACTTATACCTCATCGCCGCAAACCCAACCTCCGCACAAGTCCTGGACTGTCAGTCACGGACGCCCGCCCATGCGCCGCGCTTACACGCGCGACGCGGGGAAAACGCCATGAGACACAAAAAATTCCGACAAAGCAACACCCATGTGCCGCTCCGGCCGGAATTCCTTTTCCCAGCTTGCACATCGACTCGGTTTACAACATCTCGAAATCATGACGATTTCGAGACGCGATGCCTTCTCTATGTCATTTTCAAAGAACAATCCCCGGAAGATTCCGGGGACGACTCGCTATGTGTATCACGGACCGTGTTTCTTGTCAACGATCCCCTCTGTATTGTAAGATGGAAGCTGTCCACATGATGAGGGGGTGGGTGTTATTTCTGTTGAGGGGACTGGCAGTCATGGTGACGTGTCTCGTCCCTCGTCTTTCCCACGCCCTTCTGAACACCACCTGGTCCAAGACCGACCTCACGGCGCAGACGTATCCGCGCGGAAAGACCCACGCCGTCGTCCTTCAGATCAAGGCGGACAATCCGGATGCCCTAGCCCAGACGGTCACCTCCATCACGGTCACGCGCGTGAACGGAGCGGACACAGACATCGCCACGGTTCATCTTTTTCTCGACAACGGCGACGGATCGTTCAGCTCTTCAAGCGACAGCGAGCTCGGGACGGCCGGCGCCTTCTCGGGAAGCACCAAAACTTTCGGTGGACTTTCCGTCTCCATCCCGGCGGTCACCGGCTCAAAGACTTTTTTCGTGACGTACGATCTCTCGACCTCCGCGACGAATGGGGCGACGCTGAGCGCCAAGATCAACGCCACGGGAGATATCGCGCAGAACCCCGACGGCGTTGCCGGCACGTTTCCGCTCTCCTCCCTGGGGACGGCGGCCACCGGTGGACACTCCGTCAATACGACGCTTTCCTTCACGCAGACGGCCCAGCCGTCCGGCGGCAAGGCGAGGTCGAGCATCACAGCGCCGTACACCGTAACGTACTCGGATGGGACGGCGGTGAGCGCCTTCAGCACGGATCCGACGATCAAGCTCCGCACGGGGAGCACCGACGCAACGGCGACGCTCGTGTGGGAGGCCGTCAGCGCGCCCGCCGGCCAGTGGAGAGTCCGATGGACGGTGCCGGACATCCAGGCGAGCGCGACGGACTACAACTTTCAAGTGCAGGCTTCGACGGCGGCTTCCAATGGCAACTCCGGTCCGGCGGCTGCGGTCACCTCGTCCAACTTCATCATCGACACGGGGATCTCATTCAGCGTGACGGCCCAGCCGGGGAATGGGATGGCGGGATCGACCATATCCGCGGATGTGACCGCCACGCACAGCCAGGGCGGCGCCGCGGCTACGAACTTTTCGACCGCACCCACGGTCAAAGTCTTCAAGGGGACGGTTGAGACGGCGGCCGCTACGTGGGCCGCGGCAAATGCGGCGGCCGGGCAATATCGTCTCCAATGGACGGTGCCGAATCTCCAAGCCTCGGGAACGGACTACAAATTCATCCTTTCAGCCGGCAGCGGCACCGATTCGGGGAACAACGGCCCGGCCGCGGCGGTTTCGAGTAGTACGTTCACCGTGGATACACAACTCACATTCCAGGTGGCCGCTCAACCTGTCACGGCAGCCGCCGGCGATTCCGCCGCGGCGGATTTCACGGTCACCGTTTCCCTCGACAATTCGAAGGTGGCCCAGTTCGACACGGCGCCGACGGTCAAGGTGCTCAGCGGAGCATCCGAGGTGGCCACCGCCACCTGGTCTACGCTGGATTCCACCGCGGGGAGTTACCGAGCCACGTGGTCCATCCCCGCGGGACAGGCAAGTGGTTCCGACTACTCCTTTCAGATGGCGGCCAATTCCGGAGCGCGGTCTGGAAACCAGGGTCCGGCGGCAACGGTAAGCACAAACAAGTTCTCCATCACGAACGCGTCGCTCGTTTGGAAATCTCTACCGATCACACCGCAGAAGATTCCCGGAGGTCGGAAGGCGATGCCGTTGCTCACGCTGCTGGCGCACAACGATGACGTGAACGGGCACGAGGTCAGGCAAATCGTCCTCACATCGAAGAGCTCGTCCGACACCGCCGTGTCGAGCATCCACCTATACCTCGATGACGGGGACCAAACGTTCAAGGCGTCATCCGACCGCGAGCTGGGAACGCCCGGGTCGTTCGAATCCGGGAAGAAGACGTTCGACTTTTCTACGATCGTGGCTCCAGCGGCCGATGTGGTATTTTTCTTCACGGCGGACTTGGCCGCGGGCGCAAAGACGGGAACGCAGCTCGGCGCCATCCTCGATCAAAAGGGGCACGTGGGACTTGAAGCAGGCGTTGCGGCAAAAGGCACCTTTCCCATCGGATCGCTGGAGACGGCGCACACGGTTGACACGACGTTGACCGTGGCCATACTCCAGCCGCCATCGGCCACCGTGAAAGGCTCAACGGCGCAAATGCAATTTTCGGTGGCGCTGTCGGATGGCACGAAGCTCGCCGCGCTCAGCCAGAACCCGACTGTGGAAGTGGTGCAGGGATCGTCTCGCGTGGCCGGAGCCGTGGTGGAGCTGTTGGACAAGGACAAATCCATTTTCGTGGCGCGATGGGACACGGCCGCCGGTGATCCGCCGGCGGGAGAGGGCTACACGCTGGTGGTCCGTTCGAACACGGCGAAGGACGGCGAAAACGTCGGCCCCGCGGAGGACCTTCGGAGCCCGTCGTTCAGTCTCCGCGCGGACACGGCCTCGCAGATGGGATTCTTCAACGGGAATGGTCTGCTTGGTGGATGCGTGGCCTCAAGAATGCCGTTGGAGGTCCGCGTGACCGATGTGCAGGGGAACAGCGTCGAAGGTGTGAGCATCACGTTCACGCTTCCGGCGGGTTCGGATCCCAGTGCACGGCTGGAGTCCGGTATCGTCAACACCGCGGGGGACGGTGTGGCGCGGGCCAATCTCGTCATCGCAGAAAAGGTTGGCCGAAACACCATCCAGGCCACGCGCGAAAGACTGGCCGGCAGCCCGCTTAATTTTTCTGTCGACGGCACGGCCTGCACAGCGGACGCGGCGACGTCCACCATCGAGGTCGAGCCGGATTCGATCGGGGCGGACGGCGTAACTCCGGTCCAAGTGGTCGCCACGATTCGGGATGCCTTCGGCAACCCTGTCGGAGGCAAGACGGTGGGCTTCCGGTCGGATTCCGAGAATGACGTGTTCGTTACGTTGGATGAGCAGCCGCTGTTGACCGATCCCCCCGATGCGGTCACCACCAACCCGGATGGGGAGGCGAGGATCGGTCTCACGTCCTTTGAAGTTCACCGCTCGACCATCACTTCCTTTGTGGTTGAGGACGATGTATCGCCCACGGCGGCCGCCGCCGTCGATTTCATCGCTCTCCCGGAAAATCGGTTGTTTCAGAACTATCCCAACCCATTCGATCCGAGAGCGGAGGCGACGGTGATTCCGTTCAACTTGATGGAAGAGTCGCAGGCTTCGCTTATCATTTACGATTCAACGGGTCGGCCCGTGCGCACCGTTTTTGAAGGTTCAAGCCGGCCGCTGGGTCCACAGACGGAGAAGTGGGACGGAAAAGACAGCCGAGGCCGGGCGCTCGGGAATGGGCGCTACACCGCGCTGCTGAAAACCCGCGGTTACGCGGCCTCCATCGACATCGTCCTTCTCGCCGGGGGCAAGAGCTGTTTCATCGCGACCGCCGTATTCGGATCGAGCACGGCCCCCGAGGTGGTGAGCCTGCGAAGATTCCGTGATGATATTCTGCTGACTTCCGCCATCGGTCGTCGTTTTGTTGAATTTTACTACCGAACTTCGCCGCAGATTGCGCGGTGGCTCCAGGACAAACCGGCCCTACGCTCATGCCTGCGATTCCTCCTCTCCCTTCTCTCACGTCTCCTACATGCAGCGACCGCATAGACTCGCAGGGTGGACCGTTCCGATCCTCCTCGCTCTCCTCCCGCGGGTCGCCGGGGCCTTCACCACGGGCGCGCGCTTCCTCACCTTGATGGATCATCCTCGAGCCGTGGCCATGGGCCGGGCCGGTGCCGGGCTGGCCGATGACTCCAGGTTGGTCGGGCGGAACCCCGCTGCGCTCTCCGCTTCGACTCGATGGGAAGGAGGAACTTGTTTCGCTGTTCCAGCGGCCGACGCGCTGGGAGCCTGCGGTGAGGCCGCGTGGGGTCATCCCTGGTTGGGATCGTTCGGTGCGTATCTGTACGCGGAGAACGCGGGAGAATTTCCCGTGAAGGAGGACCAAGCCGCCTTGCCGAAGAGCGGCGGGGAGAATCGGGAAGTCGTTGCCGGCCGATTCGCGCGGGACATTATCCCGACGGTCAGTGTCGGAGGCACCGGAAAACTGTTCAGGCAGGAAATCTTGTCTGTTTCTTCGTTGGGTGCGGCAGTCGATCTGGGCGGCGTCTATCGTACGCCCGTGGAAAATCTCCAGGTGGGCCTGGCCGCTCTCAACGCGGGGCCGGCCTTTCGTTCAGGTTCAGCCCGCGAGCTTCCTCCGAGTGAATTCCGGATCGGCCTGGGGTACGGCCTACGCCGTCGCGATTTTCCTTTTCTCGCCGGTGATGCCGCACTCGCGGTGGATGGGGCGCTTCCGCTGGAGGGAGGATTCCGCCTCCATGCAGGTGCCGAGTACGTCCTTCTCGAACTTCCGCGCTGGATCGGGTGGGGCCCCGAACTCTCGGAGACGGCTCGCAATAACTCGGAAGCGTCGTTTCTGGACGAATGGAGACGGATTTCTTTCGCCGCGCGGATCGGGAGCGAAATCGCAGCCGACCGGACGGTCCTCAGTTTCGGGGGGGGGGCGGGGGCCGACGGACTGTCGCTCGACTACAGTCTCAGCATCGAGCCGATCGGAAGCGCGTCCCACCGCATGTCGCTCCGCTACGAGTGGGGGGCGCCGACCCGAAAATCCGCCGCCGACGTTCTCTACACCCTCAAGAAAGAGCGGATGCGGGAACAGAAACAGGAGATCATCCGCAAGGCCATCGACAGGACCTCCCGCAAATTCGTCCGGCAAGCCCTCGACCAGGCGGAATATCAGCTCGGTGTGGCGCGCGATCTCCAGGCGGAAACGCTCGGCTTGGATTCGTACCAGTCGGCGTCCTCGCTCGTCGAGCAGGCCAAGAGTCGGGTCAAGGAGAAGCAATACGATGACGCGTGGATTCTTGCCTCTCAGGCGCTGCTTGAGGCCCTGGATCTCAACGAAGATCTTCGGCGGGCGGCAGCGCTCAGCGAGGCGCGATCACAAATACTCGCGGAACAGAAAACCGAGGCGGAGAAGGCCGATCGGGAGGCGAAAGCAAAGGGGAGGAGAGGGCGAAGGAAGCCGCAGGCGCCTCCCAAGCTTGTTGAACCGCCCGCCACGGAGACAACCGTCCAATTGGACGAGGCGCAGGAGAAACGTCACACCGAGGCCGAGCGGTTTTACTCGAAGAAGGACTTCGAGGGCGCCGTCAAGATCTGGGAGGAAATGGCCCGCCAGATTCGTGGGTTCAAGCCGATCCTCGCGGGTCTCAGTAAGTCCTGCCGATTTCTTGGGCTGGCGGCCTATCGATCCGGAAATTACAGTGAGGCCGCGGAATGGTGGCAAAGAGGGTTGAAGCACGATCCTCTCAATCCGGAGATGAAGACGTTTCTGGCCAATGTGGAGACCAAAATTGAAACCATCCGATCCATTGAAGCCAAGACCCGGTAGCGCCGCGGAGGGGAAAGCCCCCCACGGCGATCCCGCGCCGGGGTCGCCCGCCCGCGCCGCCGTGAATGCCGCGCCTCCCACCGTGCGCTTCGGGCTTCGCGCAAAATTCTCCCTTTTCATGGCTGGCTTCACGGCGGTCCTCGTCGGGTTGATGGCGGCCTTGGTCATGCGACATGAGTCGCGTCTGCTCGAGCGCGAACTGCGATCAAGGGCGCAACTCGTGGGGCATTACCTGGCGGAGAACAGCCGGGATGCGCTCCTCATTCCCGACGACCTGAACTTGAAGCTGGCGCTCGATTCGTTCGTGGCCTCTCTCTCCAAAGAGGAAGACGTTCTGTTCGCCAACGTCCTTAACCACCAAAACGAGATCGTGGTTCCCATGTCGGAAGAGGGCGCGGCGAAGCGGTATGTCGAACCGCCGGGGGTTCAAGCCCGAGCATCAGCGGGAGTCGCCGAGGTGGAGGTGGCGCGGTGGGGCCGCATCTACCTCGTTGCCGCACCAGTGGCGGAGGGGGGAAAAACCATCGGCAGCGTGCGCGTCGGATTCAGCCGGGAAAAAATTCGCAAGGCTATTCGGGAATCGCTGGCCGTCCTCGGCGCCATCCTGGCCGTCCTTCTCGTGTTCGGCTTGGTCGCGGCGACTTCCCTGGGCCGTTTGCTTTCGACGCCGATCATCCGCATCTCTCAGACCTTGGAAAAAGTAGGGCGGGGCGACCTCAACGTCCGCGTATCGCAGAAAGGGCGGGATGAACTCGGTCAACTGGCCCTCACGGTCAACACCATGATCCAAGGCCTTCAGGAGAAAGAACTGATGCGCGATGCCTTCGGGAGCTACGTCGCTCACGAAGTGGCCGATGAGATACTCAAGAAGAAGAACAAGCTCCTCGGGGAGAATGTCGAAATCACGGTGCTGTTCTCCGACATCCGAAACTTCACCCCGCTGAGCGAATCCATGGACGCGCCCAGGCTGGTTGGCCTCCTCAACCGTTATTTCACTCGCATGGTAGAGGTTATCCACGCACACGGCGGGATCGTGGACAAGTTCATCGGCGACGCCATCATGGCCATCTACGGGGCGCCCCTTCCGAAGCCCGATCACGCCGAGCGCGCGGTGCAGACGGCGGTGGACATGATCGCCGCACTCAAGGAATTGAACGCTCATCTCAACGGCGATGGTCTGCCCACGCTCCGGATCGGTGTGGGCATCGCCACGGGGCCGGTGGTTGCCGGAAGCATCGGATCGCAGGATCGGATGCAGTACACCGTCATCGGCGACGACGTGATCCTCGCCTGGCGACTTCAGGATCTCACCAAGGCGCTGAAGGCTCAGATCCTCATTTCATCAAGGACGAAGGCTTTGATTTCCGCAGGCTTTGCCACGCGTCTCCACCCGGCCCAGTCGGTGAAAGGGAAAAAAGCCGCCACTGATGTATATGAAATTCTTCCGGAGGGGGAGGGCGCGGCCGTGACTCCGACCCCTGAAGTTGAGCCCGTGATCAGTCCGGACGATTCGCCGTCTCGCACCGTTTCGGAATCGGGCGCCCGTTCCGAGTACGAAAAGGCCAAATCCCGGCTGGCGGAGTGGCAGAAACGATTGCCCAACCCCATGGCCGATCCCACTTTTGCCAAGTCTGTCGCCCTGCTGCGGGAGGCCAAGGATCTCTATTTGAGGAAGGACTACGGAGCCTGCGTGGAAGCTTCGCGGCAGGTCACGCAGAACTTTCGAGCTGATTCAGGAGCGAATTGAAGCGCGTTAAGGCGGCCGGGAGTTCGCGGTAGATGCGATCCGCGAATCGATCAACCGCTTGGCGAAGTGCCGAGCGCTGCCAGCGCAGTCGGTCAGCGGTCATTCAGCGGCCGGCCGGTGGTGAGGACGGCCTCTCGAAACGATGGGGAAACGTTCCCGAGATCGACCAAATCAACCTTCTGGAGGATCGGAAGGTCCTCCAGGTCGCCGCGGATGCCGGACAACACGGCGAGATCAATGGGGTGGTCCGCCCAAATGCCCACGTCATAGTCCGATCGGACCGTAGCCCCTCCCACTGCGCGGGATCCAAACAGAAACAGACGGTAGGGCTGCGAGGGCATCCTGTGCGCCACCACCGCGGCGATTTGGCGTTCCGGGTCCATAGTCATTCCGGCATTGTATCACAGCTCCCACCCCGCATTCAGCGAGGTCGTCAGGCGCGTGTGACACGGTGGAAGGACTTCGGGATTCGATGCGCGGCCAGTCCGCCCGGAGGGCGGATCTGCGGATCACACGGGCATCGGCAGGGCGCCGGTGGCACCCCGCCCCGGTGGCCCGAACTCGCCCGGCGTTGCGCTTCGGCGGAGCCGATTCGGTTTCAAATCGCCAGGGTTGTCCGTTGTCTATTGACCCCCCCCCCGTTTCCACTTGATCGCTCGGCCGACGCCGTTGCGGCGTCGAGAAAAATGCAGCCTCATCGGCTAGTGCACGTCCAGAGTTTCGCGGACTTTTTGGGAGAGGAGATCGAGGCTGAAGGGCTTTTGGAGAAACGCGGCGCCAGGCTCGATACCCTCCAACGAGGCTGCGCCCCGCTCGGTGTAGCCGGACATGTACAGCACGCGGATCTCCGGTCGGAGTTTCCGGATACTCACCGCCAACTCGCGTCCGTTCATTACCGGCATGACCACATCCGTCAGCAGCAGGTGAATCCTCCCCGCCTGGCTCTCGACCAGCTTGATGGCCGATGGCCCATCCGCCGATTCCAGCACCGTGTAACCCTTCGTCCGCAACAACTGGCGGGTCAGGTCTCGAACCATTTCGTCATCCTCGACGAGCAGAATCGTCTCGTTCCCACCGGCGGCGCTCCGCTTCACTCCCGGAACTTCCGAAGGGAGGGCGTCGCCCGCGAGGGGGAGGTAGACTTTGAAGGTCGATCCCTTTCCGCGTTCGCTGTAGGCCCCGACATTCCCGCCCGCCTGCCGGACGATGCCGTACACGGTGGCCAGCCCCAGCCCGGTTCCTTCCCCCGGCGCCTTGGTCGTAAAAAACGGCTCGAAGAGATGGGCCATGACTTCCGGCGTCATCCCGAGGCCGGTATCGCTCACGGAGAGCATCACGTAGGGGCCCGGACGAGCTCCTTCATGTTCCCGCGTGTAGGCCTCATCCAGATCCACGTTCGTCGTGCCCACTTGGATTCGGCCGCCGGTCGGCATGGCGTCACGGGCGTTGACGGCGAGGTTCATGACGACCTGCTCCAACTGACCAGGGTCGATTCGCACCTTCGCGCGATGCGCCTTGAGATCGGTGGCCAGGTCCAAATCCTCTCCGATCAGTCGTTTGAGCATTTGGGCAATGGCTTTCAGCGATTCGTTCAGGTCGACCACTTTGGGTCGGATGACCTGCTGTCGGCTGAAGGCGAGCAGTTGGCGCGTGAGGGAAGCGGCGCGGACGCCCGCCGCTCGCACCCCTTCGATATCCTTTCGGATGGGATCATCCTGACGCATCGTGCGGAGTATGATTTCGGTGTGACCCAGAATCACGGTCAGAAGATTGTTGAAATCGTGAGCCACGCCGCCGGCCAATCGGCCCACCGCCTCCATTTTCTGGGCCTGCCGGAGCTGGGCCTCGAGACTGCCGCGCTCCGAAGTATCCATGAACGCCACCACGGCTCCCCGCACGACCCCATCCTCCCGCATCGGAGTGCAGATGAATTCGACGGGCAGGGGGGTCCCGTCCTTTTTCCAATAGACCTCGTTCCGGCCACGTCGGGTCTGGCCCTTCCGCAGCACATTTAGGATCGGGCACTGGTCCGCCGGGTAAGGCGATCCATCGACGTGGGAGTGGTGGACCGTGGCGTGCAGGGGCCGGCCGCACAGCTCGTCCTCTTCATACCCGAGCAAGTTTGCCGCCGCAGGGTTCACCAGCGTGATGGCCCCGGTCAGGTCGATGCCCACGATCCCTTCGCCGACGGAGTCGAGTACCAGCCGGTTCTGCTTCCGGAGGGATTCGGCTTCCCGGTGCGCCTGACTTTCGGATCTTCGAGTGCGTACTTCCCTGTAGAGGTCACGCATCCAGCCGGAGCCCACGCCGACGACGATCCAGCTCACGATGGCCGGCCACGCTTCCGTGAAAACGCCGACGGCTTTCACGCCATGACTCTGGAAAAGCCAGGCATTGAGGGGGACAGCCAGTACTCCGGCCGCGAGCCCGCCTCTCCATCCGAATAGGAAAGCCGTGACGAGGATGGGGAGATTGACCAGGGCAGCCGTGGCGTCCCCCACCCTCGGATAGAAAAAGGCGAAGAGGGCCACGTACGCCCCGGCGGCAGCCACCGAGGCCGCCCATCGGCGAAGGGGGCGGGTGGGAGGACTCTCTGTCATGTCGGACCCTTCATAACGCCAAAATCGGAAAATGCCAACAGGGAGTCACCCCAGCCATGGAGGGCGAGCGCCGAAGATCGGCGGCACGAGCCCCATTCCTCACCTATCGAGGCTAAACCTCCACAGCGGCTATCGAGGCCATGGTCCATGCCGTGCCCTCCATGGCACGGCGACATTGCATGGCCCCATACCGTCCTCGACATGGGGTTTAGCCTCGATAGAATTATGGTAGAATCCGCGGATGCTTGCCGCCGTTACTCGCTGGTTCCAGGAATCCCTCCTGCCGTGGCTGGGTGCCTTGTTGATTCGATCCTTGCGGCTCACGCTCCGGTTGCACATCGCCGGCGAGGAGCACGTGCGGCCCTACATGGAGCGGAACAGGCCCATCATCATCGCCTTCTGGCACGGCCAGCTTTTGATGATGCCCTATGCCTATGCGAATCGACAGGCGTCGGTTCTGGTCAGTGAGCACCGCGACGGGCGTCTGATCGGAAACGTCATTCGCCACTGGGGTTTCAATGTAGCGCACGGGTCCCGCACGCGGGGGGGACTCGGCGGCTTCATGTCCCTCGTCCGCTCCCTCAAACACGGCGTAACGGTTGCGATTACGCCGGACGGCCCACGCGGGCCGGCTCGTAGAGCCGACCCCGGCACGATCATGCTGGGCAAGGCCGCCGAGGTGCCCATTCTTCCCCTGGCGTTCGGTTGCTCAAAAAAAAAGTCCTCCGCACGTGGGACGGCTTCACCCTTCCCCTTCCATTCTCCCGCGCCGTGCTTCTCTGGGGCGAACCCCTAGTCGTTTCCAAGAACGCCGGGAAAGAAGATCTCGAAATCGCTCGCGGACGCCTGGAGAGGGCCCTGAACGAGCTCACGTCCAAGGCTGACTCCCTGTGCCGATCCTGATTTTCGCGTACAACGTTCTTTGGGGCCTCGCCCTGGTGCTGCTCCTGCCGGCCTGGTGTTTCGCCGCGCTTTTCTCATCCAAACTCCGGAAGGAATTGGTGGGGCGATTCGACGTCCTGAGAACGCTCGATCCTGGTTCGCTCGACCTCCAGGCCGGTGGATTCTGGGTTCACGCGGCGAGCGTGGGGGAGGTGGTCACCGTGATGCCGCTCCTCCGCCAATTGGAGGCGCGCGGCCGCGCGTGCTCGCTCCTCACCACGTCCACCTTGAGAGGATCCGAAATGGGCAGACGCGAATCCCGCGGCCGGTTTCCCTCCCTCGTCCTACCGCCCGATCTCTATCCGCTTGTTCGGCTCCTCTTCGCAGCCGCCCGCCCGAAGGCGCTCATCCTGGTCAACAGCGAATTCTGGCTGAATCTGATTTATCTCGCCCACGTTCGGCGGGTCCCGGTCCTCCTCGTCAACGGGAAACTCTCCGAGCGTTCGTTCCGGTCTTTCATGCGCTTCCGGTTCCTCCTCGCGCCGATCTTTCTGGTCCCCCGGCTATACTTGGTGAGAACCGTGGAGGATCGCGACCGCTTCTGCGCGCTGGGGGTGCCCGCGGAGCGGGTTCACGTGGTGGGAAGCCTCCGGTTTGCGGCCGCTGTCCAACGGGTGCGGCAGGGGTCGCCGGATTCTTCTCCGCTGGCGTGGCTTTCCACGCACAAGTTCGTGATCGGCGGCAGTACGCGTGCCGGGGAAGAACCGGTTCTCCTCGACGCCTTCGCAAAGCTCCGAAAAAGTTTCGACGACCTCAAGCTCATGATCGTCCCCCGCGAGTTGGAGAGAGTAGGGGAGATTGTACGGATGGCCACCGATCGGGGATTCGAACCGGTGCGCGCCTCCGGACTGATGGAGGCGGCCGGGTCCGCTCCTCCCTCCTGGACCGCACCCGTGCTGATCTGGGATCGATTCGGCGAACTGGCCCATCTTTATCCGCATGCCCGATTGGCGTTCGTCGGCGCCAGCCTTGTGAATCTGGGCGGCCACAATCCTCTCGAGAGTGCCCTCTGGGGAGTTCCCACTTTGTTCGGTCCGTCGCGTTTCAACGTAGTGGAGGAGTGCCAATTCGCCGAATCGCGTGGTCTCGGCTACGTGATCCGGAACGCCGATGAGATGTCATCCACCGCCGAGCGGCTTTTGCGGGCCGGGAACGGCCGACCGGCCAACGATTCCTACCGCCTGTTGGAGGACGCCGAAGCGCACGCCGAGAGCCTCGAACGCACGCTGGAGAAGCTGCGGGCGTATCTTCCGGCTTGACGGATCTCTTTCCCCATCTTGGGGCATGGGATACGATGCCCCCGCCATGGCCGTGATGCGATCTCTTCTGCCGAGGCTCACTTCCATGAATGCCGTGAGCATCTGGCTTCTTCCCCTCTACCTGCTTTATCGCGCGGGCTGGTGGATCCATTTCGCCTGGAAGAAGCTCGCCGCCCCCCCCTTGGTGGAGACCCGGGCGAAGGTCATTTCGATCGGCGGCGTCGAATGGGGCGGAAGCGCCAAGACCACGTTGGCCATCGAACTGGCCCGCTACCTCATCGGAAAGGGAAAGCGGGTGGCGGTCCTGTCGCGCGGGTACGGACGGTCTTCGGCTGGGGTCATGGAGGTTGATGCCGGGGACCCTCGGGCGGCGGAGATTTTCGGGGACGAGCCCACGCTCATCGCCAGAGAAGTGCCCGGCGCCGCGGTCTGGGTCGGCGCAGATCGCGCGGAGTCCGCGCGCGCCGCGGAAGGGGCCGGAGCCGTTGACGCGATCGTTTTGGATGATGGACTCCAAGTCATGAGTCTCCGGAAGGATCTCGATATCGTCGCGCTTGATCCCGACCTGACTCTGCGATCTCCCGGATGGCTGAGGCAACTCTTTCTTAGAACTCCGCTTTGGATGGTCCGTGGCGCGCGTGTGAGAATCTACCTCGGCAGCACATCCCCCGGGCAAACGCCGGGCGTCCGAGGCCTTCGAGTGGGTTACCGCCTCCAAGGCATGATCAACCTGTGGACCGGCGACCCCGTGCCCCTCGAAGCGATGCACGGTGCCACGATCGTCCCGTTCTGCGGGATCGCGCGTCCGGATCGATTCATCGAAACTCTCCAGGAGGGGGGACTAAGCGTTGCAGGCTCCATGGTCTTTCCCGACCATCATCTGTATCGGCCGCGGGACTTCGATGCCCTGACCGCCCTGGCGGAAAATCAGGGCGCCACCACTCTTGTAACCACGACGAAAGACGCCATCCGCTTCACCCCCGTGCTCCGATCAAAAGGCGGGAACGACACCGGCCGGTATCGATTCCTCGCGGCCCGGACTGAACTCTCCTGGCATCCCAATCGGTCGATGCTTGAAATCGAACTCGACTCGCTATGGAAATCGTGAGGCGCTCCCTCTGGCGGGTGGAATCGTACCTTCTGCAGGGCCTCCTGTGGTTTTTTCGTCTTCTTCCTTTGGCGGTCAGCCGATCGCTCGGCGCTGCTCTCGCGCGCGCTCTGTTTGGAATCGTTCCCTATCGAGTGAACATGATCGAGCGACACCTCGGCCAAGTGATTTCAGGTCGAGTGGAGTCCCGGCTCATGCGCCGGCGCGTCCTTTCCGGCGTGGGACACACCCTCGCCGAATACGCGCACCTGCCCAGGATCCGATCGGACAATCTGGAGCAGTACATCCGGTTTGAAAACGAACACCACTATGCCGAGGCGATACGAGCCGGAAAGGGCGTCATCGGATTCAGCGGACATTTTGCATGCTGGGAGTGGGTCGCCTGCCACACCCTCCGATATCCGACGATGAACGTCGGCGTCATCGTGCGTCCCATCAAGAATCCGTATGTGGACCGGTACGTCAACTCTCTTCGCCGATCCAAAGGTCTCCAGGTGTTCGACATGAGGGATTCCTTCAAGCCCATGCTCGGCCATCTACGAAACGGCGGCCACGTCGCGTTTTGGATCGACCAGAACTGCCTCCGTGGAGAGGGAATCTTTGTGGACTTCCTGGGAAGGCCGGCTTGCACATTCAAGGGGTTCAGCCTGCTTTCGCTGCGGTCCGGATCTCCGCTGATGCCCCTGTTCGCGCTCCGCGATCCGTCGGATGGACGGATGATCATCCGCTACGAGCCGCCGATCTTCCCCTCTCGGGAGGGCGGCCTCGATCGGGCGACACACGACCTCACGCAGAGATGCACGGCGGTCATCGAGCGCTTCGTCCGTCAGTACCCCGAACAGTGGTTTTGGCTCCACAACCGCTGGAAAACCAAACCCGAGCCCTGATACCATTCCAAGCCGGGGGACGGGAAACCGGAGGTGTTTATGCAAGATTTCGGTCAAGAACTTCGAGCGATTCGCAAAGTTCTGTGGGTCCTGGCCGCGTTATGGCTGGTGCAGATCATTCTCAGCCACGGAACGGTCTTCGCACCCGGCAGCGTGGTCGCCGAAGAGCCTGAAAACACCGTCAGCGTCGACATCGTCAAGATTGCGGGCCACACGATCGTTGGGCGAAAACTGCCGGTCGAAACCCAGGAGTAGGGGAGGGTCTTCAGACCCTCCCGGTGGGAGGGAGCATCTAAAGATGCTCCCCTACGATCCCCTCGTCGCTCGGAGCTAAAGGCCTCCGCCGGACCGTCCGATTTACCTCCTATGTGGCACCGCCATCTCCTGCGTCTGGCGCCCTGCCTGTTCGCCCTGCTGGCCCTGCGCTGTGGAACAAGTGAGTTCGATGTCCGAATCAGCGGTGTGACTCCTCTCTCCAAGTCCGCTGTCTCGCCCAGGACGACGACGAACAGCGATGTAGTGGAAGCGGATGGCTCAAGCCTCCCGGATGAGGTTTCCGTTACGATCGAGAACTTCATGGAGTTCCCTACCCTTGAACTTCGGATCGAGCAGTACCGGGTGGACTACCGACGGCTGGATGTGGAATCCGTGGAGGGCATCACCACCCCCCACAACATTGCCAACGTCCCGATCCTGGCCGTGGTCCCCGCAAAGAACAGCACCAGCATCGATGTGGAGATCGTCAAGGCCAATGAGAAACAGCAGCCTCCGCTCGCTGCGCTTCGTTCGGGCGGCGATCGGATCGAAGTCGTCGCCGAAATCACTTTCTTTGGCCGAGTCCTGGGGCGCTCGGCGGTGGTGTCCCTCACCACCCGCCACTTGATTACGTTCGCCGACTTCCCGGACTGACCTTCTCAAGCTCCAGGTAAGTGGGACTCCTCCAGCAACTCTCGGTAGATTCCGGCCGTTTTCTCCACCATGGTTTCCGGAAGAAATCCGGATCTCACCTGCCGTTGAGCTTTCTCCGCAATGTGGGAGCGAATGTCCGGATTCTCGATGAGCTTCCTGAGCGCCAGAGCCAATGCCGCAACGTCCCCGCTCGGATAGAGCAACCCGGTCTCTCCATCGTCGAGGATCTCGGGCACCCCGCCCACGCGGCCGGCCACGGCCGGAACGCCGGCTGCCATTGATTCGAGGACCACATTTGGTAGTCCCTCTCCATCGGAGCAAAACGCCAGGACATCGATGTCGCCGAAGAACTGCCGGAGGTCCGCCTGATACCCCAGAAGCGTCACGACCTCCCGCAGCCCCCTGGCCTGCACCTCACCCGCAATGCGGTCCTTCATTCCCCCCCCACCCGCCATCCGCAAAGTGACGTTCAATCCTTCCTTTCTCAGCCGTTCGACCGCCTCGATGGCATCGAGGGGCCGCTTGTTGTTTTCAAGGCGACCGGCAAATCCGACAACAAAGGCACCGCTCCTTGCCGAGCGGACCACGGGCTGACCGGCATTCCCAGCGCAGGAATAGACGACCGACACGCGCGCCGCCGCCACGCCTCCCCGCACCAGCGTGTTCTTCACGGCTTCGCTGACGGCGATGTAACGCTCCACTCCAAATCGATATTTCAGCCGGCTGAATCCGTTTCGGCGAATCGGGTAGTTCACACGCCGTGAGACCACGAGCCTGAAATCTGGAAATACGAGTTCCGCAAGCCGGGCTATAGCGTGAGAACGCGACGTGTGTGCATGCACGATGTCGGGCTCCTCTTTCCGAACAGTTCGGGCCAAGTGGAGGGCGGAGAGCATGTCCCCTTCAAAGCGAGGCCGGAACGCGCGCGTACCGGCCCGAATCGGCTGCAACCTTTCGCCCAGCGGGCTCCTCGGCCGGCAGAAAACCACGGATTCATGCCCCCGGTCGATCAGGCCTCGGTGGAGCAGGGTCAACTGGTTCTCGGCCCCGCCCCAGACGGTGGATTCATCCAAGTGAAATATCTTCATGCGACCGTCTCGTTCGAGCGCCGGCCCGCCAGCGCCAAGACCGCACAGAAAACGATGAAGGGTTCATCGCGGATCGGATATTCCACCAAGCCGTGAATCGCAAGCGCGCCCCAAGCCAGTAGCGCAGCCTCCGCCCCCGGTTCTCTGCGACGCTTCCAGAGCGCCCAAGGGATCGCGCCGACGAACGCGACCACACCGATCAATCCCGCAGGCCCTGCCTCAAACAGGCCGGCAAGGAAGATATTGTGAATGTGCCGATAAACCGAGGTGGACCAGCCCGGATCCAACTGCTTCGAGAAAGCTCCCAGCCCATAGCCGGTCCACGGCCGTGTCCGGTAGAGTTCCCACGCATCCACCCACACGTCCCGCCTCCATTGGAGACTGGATTCTTTGAAGCCGGCCCTGATGTCCGTCGTAAAACGCTCGCCCCCCCCCCCCGGAATGGCCAGCCAGACACCCAGGAGAATCAGCACGGGAATAACCCACCGCCGGCTCCGCTTCGACCATCGAAAGAGGGCATACACAAACGTGAGCGCCATGACCACGAAGCCGACTCGGGATAGCGTCAAGGCGATCCCCAGTGCAAGGACGGACCCGAGCAGCGCTGAGATCCAGGGCGCGCGGCGCCCAGGCGATTGGACGAAGTGCAGGATCGCCACAGGGAGAAGGAATTCCAAGTAGATTGCCGATGAGCTTTGGGCCACCGCGAAGATGGGGATTCGCTCCTGCGGGGTTGAGGCCAGATGCCGCCCCGAGGCCAAGAAAGCAACGATGGCGGCAAGCTCGACCGCGGCTGTGCAAGTGAGAAGCGACCATCCCAGCGTTCGACCCGCCCTGGGCGCCACGCGGAGGAGTCTGGAGAACATAAACAACACAAGCAGTCCCTGTGCGGTCTTCCACCACCACTTCAGCGTCAACGCCCGGTCCGGCGTGGAGAAGAGCGACAAGCCGAACCCTACGGCCAGCGCCAGCGACCCCGCATCCAGAAGAGAAAATGGGCGCGTACGGATACGCCCGGTTGTCCACAGCCCCAGGAAGATGATCGCTATCATCCCCAGGACGACGTTCTTCGGCCACTCCGCCCAGGGCAGGAAAAAGGCCAGCAGCGCAAAGACGACGGCGAGCACATTGTCCACCGACCTTGGGAGCGGTGCGGGCACCGTGCTCAATGCGCCGATGGGACTTGGCCGACCCGCCATCGGTTCAATTCCGGACGAGGAGCGAGAGCGTTTGGGCATGGACGAGCGGAAGCACCCTCTCCGTCCGCGTCACGCTGAATCCATGCGTCTCCGCCTCCTTCTCAAACTGACCGGGGGCCAGCATGTTGATCCGCACCCTCTTGCTGAATCGGCCCCCGATGCGGCGCGACAAGGCATGGAGTCCCGCCTGCCGGTAGTGCGAAACAAGGGCGTAGCGCGTCGAGACTCTTCCCAGCTCCTCCATCACGGCGGCCCGCACTTCCGCATCCCGCAAGTGGTGCCAGAGCCGGACCACGCAGACGAGATCGAAGGAGCCGCTTCGAAAGGGCAGGTGCCGTATGTCACAGCACACTCGAGGACCAGAACCGTCAGCCGCGTGGACCAAGGAGAGAATTTCCGCCGATCGATCAGCCTGGACCATGAAATTCGCCACCGCGCCGGCCTCACCGGCAATCCGGCCATATCCGCATGGTACGTCCAGGACTCGGAATGGACCGCGTGGAGCGATCTCCGAAAGGATGGACCGGATCGCCCTCCTCTCTAGAAGGTCGACGATTCTCTGATCCCGTTTGAAACGCTTTAGATAGGCTCGATTCATTCAGTGGTCCTGACAAGGCGTTCTGCGGCAGGTATCATAGTCCCCCCATGCCCACGTTGAAAGCACAGCGCACGACCGACGAATCGATCCACCTACTCTCTGGTCAGAAAGTCCTTCTGGTCCAGACGGCCTACCCGGGCGATGTTCTCTTCTGCCTACCTCTCGCGGTGGCCCTCAAGGCGAAGGAGCCGGGCATTCGATTGATCGGGGTAACGTCCCGCGAGGCGGCGGACGTCTGGCAAGGCCAGCCCTGCTTCCAAGATGTGGTCGTATGGGACAAGCGCGGCAAGGAACGAAATCCAGTGGACATGATCCGATTGGCCGGTCGGCTTCGACGCATGAGGCCGGACATCGCCGTCGTGGCGCACACTTCCGCCGCCTCGGCCGTCCTTGCTCGACTCAGCGGCGCGGCGGAACGAATCGGGTTTCGCAAAGGGCCGGGTTCTTTCCTGCACACCCGGCGGCTGGAGTTTCCCAAGGACACTTTTGAAGGCCGGTATCGAGACTTCTACCCGCTGCTCGGTCTGAGGTTGCCCCCCGACGGCATGATTTTCACCGTGAGCGATGTCCCACTGGGGCGCGCACGGAAGATTCTCTCGGAAGAAGGCTGGTTTGAAGCCAAGCAACGAATCGCCATCACCTTCGGGAGCAAGATCGCGACGAAGAAATGGCCGGACGAGAAATGGGCCGATTTGTTGAAGCGATTATCCGGCGAGCCGTCGACGAGAATGATCCTCCTCGGAACTTCAGGTGAAACCGAAGAAGCGGAGCGAATTCGTTCCGGAGCGCCGAACCACGTGACCAACCTGACCGGCCTGACCGTGCAAGAATCCGCCGCGGCTTTGCAGTCCGCAACGTGGGTCATTGGCGTGGACAGCTTCGGCCTGCACCTCGCCAGGTTCCTCGGCGTACCCAGCATTGGTATTTTCGGTCCGACCGATCCAAAGGCCCTTACCTGGCGTCCCAACCAGAAACCCGTCTTCGTTGAAGACCTCCCCTGCCGCCCCTGCACCGTCTTCCATGCGCCCCATCGCTGCCCGAAAGGCCATCACAACTGCATGAACCTGCTGGAAGCGACCCAAGTTGTCAGGGTTATGTTCTGATGCCATGGGAAAAATCCTACTTCATCTCCCTCTCGGAAAACGGGGAAGACCGACTGCGGGTTCACGTGTGGACCGAGAAGGGTCAAGTTCGAGGTTTCGCGGTTCAGCATGAGGCCCACTCGCGGGGGAAATGGCGCCCCGTAGTTCGATACGACACGGCGCACCCATTTGCCCACAAAGACATCCTTCACCCCGATGGTTCGCAGGACAAGCAACCGGTCTACTTTCCCAGTTTCAACATTGCACTTTCATTTGCTATCAAGGACCTCAGAACAATATGGCGATGGTATCGATCGGCCTATGAGCAGGAGATGAAGAGATGAAGCGGTTTGGCGCAGTGGAAAAGAACTTGGATCTGGCGCATTTGTTTCTTCTCTACACCCTCGAACATCCTGACCTGTTGGATCTCATCCCGCCCGGTGCTGAAGTGGTTTTCCTTCCCGCGCAGGATAGGAAATTGCTGGCCATCAACAAACGACTTGCGCAAAGTTTGAGAAGGAAGGGGCGGAGGGTCGTGACCTTTCATGTTCGCCCGGTCAGGCGGGAGACAGCCGAGTTCCTTCCGGAGGCCGCATAGGACACTGCTCCGCTCTTGCCGTTTCGGTTGCACTCGAAGAAAAGTTCCCCGTGGTCCGCGGTCACGCGGTGGATGCGAATCCAATAGGACCGCCCTATCAAGCGACCACGTTCCATGCCAAGATGGGACATGGCAGTAGTTGCCCGGAGCGCCGCCTTTGAGCCACGACCCCTGAAGGCGGTTGCCCTGATCCTCTCGCTGGCGGCCGTCCTGCGGCTACCTCTGTTTGCCACACCGTTCAACAACGAGCACGCCTGGAACGAAGGCCACTATGCAACGACGGCCCTCAATTTCGACCAGTACGGACCTTGGACGCAGATGAACGACCTCGGTGAAGACCACACGACAACGCCGTTGTATCCTTGGATCATCTACGCGAGCTTCAAGCTTTTCGGCGTGAGCGAAGCGGCGGCCCGCTTGCCCGGTTTCCTGTTCGGACTGCTCTCGGTCTATCTTGTCTTTTCCATAGGGAGAAAACTTCAGGACAGGCGAGTCGGCCTCCTAGCGGCACTGTGCGCCGCGGCAGCCCCCTCCATCATCTACTTCTCCAGGAACGTCCAGTTGGAGTCTATGTCCGGCTGCTTCGGACTCCTTGCCTTCTCGCTGCTCCTTTCCTGGCGGCAGAAGCTCGCGAACCGCTCCCTAGCCTGGGCGACTTCAGCCCAGGCGCTCTCGATCTTGACGAAACAGACGATGGTCCTTGCTTTTGTGCCTTTTTATTCCCTTTTCTTCAAGAGGGAGCCGAAGAAATTCGCGTGGTTCATGGGGCTCTCGGTTCTCCCCTCTGCGACATGGGTTGTCTTGAACTACCTTGACACGGGAGGCGGCACGGGTTGGTACTTCTCCAGACCGGGGGAGCACAACCTGCATGGAATTGTTCCGGCTCTGGCAAAGGGTTTCCTGTGGCTGCCTGAACATGTTGGCCCCCCCATTTTCCTTTTTGTCGTGATCGGTCTGATGAAGCCGCTTCCGGAGAAACGCCATCTTCTTGCCTACAGCTTAATTTGGCTTGCCCTGGCGGTCCCCTATCCCATAGCGTTCATGGGGAACAGGTACTACGACTATCCTGGCCTCTACGGTCTCTGCCTGATTGCGGGCAGCGGCCTCGCAACCCTGAGAAAGCAAAACATCCTCGCCGTGGCCGTGGCGGCAATTGTCTGCTTCGGTGGGGCGAAGGTCGTTCTGAGATACCGGGCCAACCGTTTCAGCCAGATGGCGAAGTCGGAAACGGTCCCGTTCTTCTCCGCCAAGGAGGTTCGGCGGATCAACTTGGACGGCGGGAGGGTTCTGGTCGACTATCCCCAAACGGCTTTCTATGCGGGGGGAGACCCAGCGTACATTCAGTGCGCCCATGGGGACGTTCGCTCCGGCGTCGACGGGAGTCACCCATACGTCATCGCAAACTATTTCGGCAAGTTCTACACCGCGGAAGAGTTCGATGCATTCATGACAGAACGCGGTTATGCAAAGATTCTACCTCTTGCCTATTCCAATATGAGATGAAACCGAAGCCCTCCGGGGTCAACCGAGGACCTGTTCGTACGCCTTCACGGCCCCTCCGACCATGGCATCCGGAAATTCCCGGGACAGGATCCTTCATTCACGGATAGGTATGGTGTCCCCCCATTACCCCGATCACAACAATTGCATAGGCCAACTGCCGCCGGACACCGTTCTTGAGGCCGCGAGGCGTTTGCTGTAGACCATTACTGCAAATACGGGCACCTGACATGAACACCATTGAGACCCACGCGCTGACCAAAACGTTCGGGGCATCCGCCGCCGTCGATCGGCTCAACCTGTCCATCTCGGAAGGAGAAGTTTTCGGGTTCCTCGGCCCGAATGGGGCGGGGAAGACGACGACGATCCGGCTGCTGGTGGGAATTCTTGCGCCCTCTTCAGGCGAGGCGAAAGTGCTAGGCTTCGATGTCGTGCGCCAATCCGAGGAAGTGAAGAAACGGATCGGCTACGTCGCGCAGGCGTTCGGACTCTATCCCGATCTCACCGTGGAGGAAAATCTCGAATTCTACGCCTGGCTCTACAACCATTCCGATAAATCGCGCTTCAACGAGTTGATCCGTGCCTACGGGTTCGAGGAACACCGCAGGAAACTCGCCCGCGAACTATCGGGTGGTTATAGGACTCGGCTGGCGCTCATCACGGCCTTGGCACACAAACCTTCGCTCCTATTCCTGGACGAACCCACGGCGGGGGTCGACCCCGTCACCCGGAAAGAACTCTGGGACATGTTTTATGCCCTGAAAGGGCAGGGCACCACGCTCTTCGTGACCACGCACTACATGGAAGAGGCCGAACGGTGCGACCGTCTCGCTTTCATCTACAAAGGGAAACTCATCGCGCTTGGAGCGCCGCGCGAAATGAAGAGCCTCCTCGCCGACCGGGACGTTTTCGAAATCCGAACGACCTTCCGTCCCGATGTCGTTCAGGCCGTGAAGAATTGCCCCGGCGTCGAGACCTTCAACCAATTCGGAAACACCCTGAAAGTGGTTTTACGAAAGAGCCGGGAGAACGGCACCGCGCTGGCGAAGGCCCTGAAACCCTGTGGATTGGACCCCGCGAGCGTGGCAACCGCCGAACCGACGATGGAGGATGTTTTCGTGGCGCTCACCCATCGCGGAGGATCCTGATGCGAATGCTTCGCGCGGTTGTCCGCAAGGAATTCATCCACATCCGGCGGGAGAGGCGGATGCTCGTCTTCATCTTCGGCGCTCCGCTCCTCCTCCTCGCCCTCTTCGGCTACGCCCTCCGGCTCAAGGTGGACAACTTGAACGTCGCGATCCTCGACGGCGACACCAGCATCTTCAGCATGCAGATCCGCGACACCATCATCTCCGAGGCGGGATTCCGCCTTATCGACGTGCGCGACGAGGATGAGATCCGCGAGCTGCTCTACAAAGGCAAGGCCCGGCTGGGACTCGTCATTCCCGACGATTTCTCGGACAAGCTGACGAACAATGAGACGGCCACGCTCAAGCTCTTCGTGGACGGGAGCATGCCCGTGCTTGCGATGGCCGCGATGAACGGCGCGAACGTCCTGACCGGGGAGGATCTCGCGGCCAACCTTGTCTTCGAAGATCCCGAGAAGGAGTCCCCCAAGTTTCGCCCACCGCCGGTGCGTGTGGACAAAGAGATCCTCTTCAACCCGGACCTCAAGGACACAGACTTTTTCCTGCCGGGCATCATCGGCATCATCATCATGCAGGTGACCCTCATCCTCGCTTCGCTGAGCATCGTGCGCGAGCGTGAGCAGCGTACGATTGAACAACTTATGGCCACACCCATCACCCGCCGGGCGCTCATCGTGGGCAAGATGATTCCATATGCCGTCATCGCCGCGGTGGATTTCGCCGTCATCATCGGGGCGGGGCATCTCCTGTTCGACCTCCCGTTCAAGGGCGCCCCCATTCTCATCGTGCTCCTCGCGGCGCTCTACATCTGTTCACTCCTCGCCCTCGGCGCCCTGATATCGTCGTTCTCACAGACTCAACCGCAAGCCGTGTTCCTCGCGGTGTTCATTCTCATCCCCTCGGTCCTTCTCTCCGGTTTCATTTTCCCCATCGAAGCGATGCCCACGTGGCTCCAGCCCGTCCCACGGCTCCTCCCGCTCACGTACTACATGGATGGCATCCGCGCGCTCACGATCAAGGGGACCGGCTTCGGGACGGTTGCCGTGGACTTCGCCGTCCTGGCCGGCTTCATGATCATCTTCACGCTCCTCGGCATCCAGAGATTCAAGAAAACCCTCTGATGAGCACGTCGAACGGTCTCTACAGCCGCGATGCCTTCGCGGGCCTGCCCACCGCCTCGGTTTGGGTCGGCCACTCCACATTCCTTTTCAAGATCCGAGACAAGATCTTCATCACCGATCCGGTCTTTTCGAAGCGGGTCACCATTCTCCCGCGCCTCAAACCACCCGCAATCTCGATCGATCAGATCCCGCAGCTGGACTACATCCTCGTCTCCCATACACACTTCGATCATCTCGACCGACCGAGTCTGAAGACGCTGGCCTCAGCTTTTCCCCTTGCCCGGCCTATCTTCCCGGCGAGGGCCCAGTCCTACGTGCGGGATGTGGCCATGGGAAGGAGCCTTTTCCTCGAAGTGGGTGAGTCGTATTCGCTGGACGGTCTGCGGATCACCCGCGTCCCTGCCCAGCATTTCGGCGGGCGCTATGGCTTCGATCAGCTCTGGAAACCGACCTACGGGGGGCTGATCGCGGAGTATGGCGGCACGGCGGTCTACTTCGCCGGCGACACCGGCTACTGCCGCGCCATGTTCGAGGAAATTGGAGCGAGAGCGAAACTGGATCTCGCCCTTCTGCCCATCGGGGCCTATTCGCCGCCCCCCATCCGTCATCACCACATGAATCCGGAGGATGCGGTGAACGCGATGACCGATCTCGGCGCCCGCGCGATGATCCCGATGCACCACTCGACGTTCATTCTCTCTGCGGAACCGACCAAGGAGCCGATCACGCGGCTCCGATCACTCGCCGCCCGCCGCCCCGAGCTGAAAATTCACTTTCCCCGCTTCGGCGAAATCCTGCCCGTGCCGTAGCCTGACCCCAGTACTCGCCCCATCGCAAGGATACAGCTTCAGGAGGTATACGTGCCCGGCTTCTTGCAATGCCCAACGGCCCTGCTAGAAATGCGACATGGAGGCCGTGCTGGTAGAAATCAAGCGGCTTGTGCGGGCCGGACGTTTTCTGTTCACGGACAAGGCGGGGCTTGAGATGGAAGTGGATGGCATCGATGAAGACGACGTTAAAGAGTCGATTCTCAACGCCTCAGCCATCAAGAAAACGATCCGTTCGCGAAGTTCGCGGCGAAACAAGCCGGGTGAAAAGCTTTACGTCATCCATGGCCCGACAAATCATGGCGTGTGGATTTACACCAAGGGCACGATTCGTGGGGAAGGGGAGGCCGCGATCTACTATTTTCTGATTTCATCGAAGGTGCTAGAATGAAATGGGTTGTATGGTGTTGAGTCGATGCCCGTCCTGCGACAGTCGGCGCGTGAAATACGTGATCTCCGAGTACACGGTGAGATTGAACCCCATGCACGGGGTCACCGTTCCGGCGCTGAGGCGTCTTCGGTGCATGAAGTGCAAGGGCGAATTTTTCGACGCCGAGGCGATGGCCGTGAAATCTCACTACCTCAGAAATGACCCCGTTTGGCGGGAGCGGCGTCGTGCGCTGTTCCAAAAAGTAGCCTTGCGTCGAAAGACGACGGCCCAGGCCGCGTAGCATCCGGGGCCGCTTGAGGCGGGTAGTTTCTCCCGGGAGTCAATCAATATTCAACTTTGACCCCCAAGCATTACTTCCCCCATTCGACACCACCCAGCGCCTTCAACCCAACTTTCATAACATACAGTTCGTCCGGGGTCGGGGGCGTGCTGCATTCATTTGGGTCCGAAGTGTCGAGCTTCCCCCCTTCGCCCAGTCTCACATAGACACAGTAGCTGTTCCGAATCATCGCCCCGAACGAGTTCTGAGCATCTACGACCACATGAACGATATATTGCGGGGGAGCTTGGTCCGCGATGGAAGCCGACACCCATCTTGCGGTCGAAGGTGCCTTCAGATACTCCGAGACCACTTTCTTCGCTTCAACCACCGGTCCACTTTCAGTCTTGCCACGACACCCTTGAAGCAGGACCAGCAGCACTGCTGTGAGCGACCTTCCGACGATGGATTCAAACCGATCCATATTGTTTTCCTACTCCTTCAGCCAGAAATTCGCCGCCGTTCTATCCGCGTTGGTGTAGATCGTTATCTTGTGGAATGGCATGATGGGAATATCTTCCTTTGTGAGATCCCGCTCTGGAACGTTGTTCACCAGCATTTGGGCCTGATTGAAGATGAACTGCGTCGCCGTGGGTGACCCCGCCGCGCCCGTGGTGCGAAACAGATTCTGCATGGGCTCGGGCAGCTTGGCAAAGGCTTCCGGTGGGTTCGTTGATGTTTCCCCGGTCAACGCACGAATTAGTTTAACGAACTTGGGGCCACTCTTATCCGCAGGAAGGCTCACCTCAATGAATTCTAGATCGTTAGGATTTCCTGCCAGTTGAACGTGAAATCCCTCTATCCCGACCTTTGATCCCCAGTGGATCACGTTCGGCTTGTTCGGATAGCTCTCATCGGTATCGATGGGCAGTTCCTCGCCGGGAGGCAGCGCAGGCAGGCCAGCACTCTTGTAGGCCTGATAGAACCGCTCGCGGCTCCAGCCGCTTTCCTGAACTTGCGCTACCTCGCCTTGGTCGGCGTCTTTTTCGGTCGCGTAATTGGTGTAGACGTAAGCGGCAAAGAGGAGGCCGAAGACAACGGTCATCAGGAGCTTCCGCGCCTTGTCCCAGATTTGACCTCCCTTCTTGGATACATCTCCAGTCCAAGCAAGGATCAGCCCGATGGGGAAGAAGAGGAAAAGCATGAGAACAACAAACCACGAACGTCGGAACCATCGCCCTTGTCTTGGCGAGGCTGTTTGGGTGTTTTGATTCTCAGTCATGGTGATCCTCCTTCGTCAAAACAGGCACCCGGCGGAAAAGGCCTTCCGCTTGAGCGTCTCCAACTCCGGGACGGTTCCCCCTCTCCGGTCTCCACCGTTGACCCATTCGTCAAATTCATTTCTGATTGGGCTCAGTTGCCCGTCAATGTCCTGCAATTGATTTATTGCCGTGCCCAATTCAGCCGGAGGACATCCATGTTTCTTGCACTTCTCAAGCTTCTTCATGAGGGCCCGCTCTTTGCCGGTGAGGCTGGCGCATTTGGCAATTTTCGGATTCAAGAGTTTGGTGATTCTCTGTGTGCGGACCTTCTCCGCACGCTCACGAGTCGTTGCTGCGGCAGCCTCCAGCCATGCTTTCGTTTTCGGAAAGATGGGCTTTTCTGAATGATAGAAATTACTGTCAGAAGAACTATAAATCCGCCGGCTCTCTTGTTCGACTTCCCAGTCCACATCGTTCATCTTGCACAGGATGTCATCCATCGTGCACTGGTTGTCATTGCGATCCCCCCCTTCCAGCGGCATCTGAGCGACCTGACTCTCCACGGCTTTGAACTTCGCCGTCCAAATTGGTTCCAGGACCTTCTTGACTAGAGCATCCGCCGGCTCGATAGCCTTCCGGGCCGCCTCGGGCAGTTCCTCGCGAGAATCCAGCAGGTTTTCATTTGCCTTCAGAAATGATGTCAGACTCTCGTAAGCCGCATCGGGTTTCCCCTCCTGCATCAGCGGCCCCACCAAGGATTCCAAGGACGTTCCGAATTCTTTGATCTGTTTCTCACGATCCATCTCCTGTCTCTCCAGATCCAATTGGGCAAGACCGTCGAATGGGAAGCAATAGTTTCCCGGCCACTTCTTCGAGATGATTTCTCCCGCTTCTTTACTGAGAAGCTGGATCTCTCCGGCCTTGCATTCGTTCTTCAGTCGGACCAAGTCCTTTACCGACTTGATTTTCTCGCCGCAGAAGGAATACATCACCAGTGACTGCCTCTGGATGCCCCTGTCGGCGTCGGCGCAGATATTCCGCTTGTGGTCGTCGTTGGGGCAGGGCCCCTCTTTCGGCTGAGGCCAACGCTCCCAATGACAGACGAGCGGGGAATCCCCGAGGTCTCCAGTCATCCGGTCAACTTGGACACGCATGGCCTGCTTGACTTCTTGTTCTTCCAGCGAACTGATTCGACCCCTGAAATTGGAGTGGAGGGCTTGGAAGTGTTGCTTGGCGTGATACTCGTCCATGCCAAACTGAACGGGAGATTCTTCGCAATCCTCCCTGAATTCTTCGAGCGCCTCAGTAGCCCCCGCCACCTCTCCTTTGGTAATGGCCTCTTCGACCCTTTTTGCCGATTTGTCTACCGACCAGCAGAATCCGGAAAACACGACCCAGGAGAGCGCGAGAGCAGTGAGAACTCGGATGTCACCGATATTCACGGCGGGCAGTATTCCAATATCTGTATATGTTGTCAACATCTACTTCTAATGATTCATCAGATTCAGGGGTTCGTAATACTAATGGTTGTGGGGAAGAAGGGAGACCCTGAGTTGAGCCGCATTTTCGGCAAGAACGTCCGCCGGGCCCGGCTGTCGGGGGGGTTGACTCAAGAAGATCTTGCTGAGCGGGCGAATCTTGCCGTCAATTACATATCCGACCTGGAGGCCGGCAAGCGGAACCCCGGATTGGACGTAGTTGCAAGGCTGGCACGCGCCCTTGACCGTCCTATAGAGATTCTTTGTAATGAGCAGAGGAAAGAGTCGTCAATGCCTCGCGCAACACAGACTCCGTGGGCGATCCGGATCAACAGCCTTGTCGGTTCCCTTGATCCGCGGACAGCTAGACAGATTTGGCAATTCCTGAACTTGGCCTTTGGCCGTAGGCGATCTTCGTAGGCCGCCACGGTTCCGTGAACGAGCGCGTGATCCGGTTCCTGGGGGGTATGGGGTCGAATCCAGGCATCGTACGTTTCATCATGCCGCCTGTTGAGGCCAAGCGGAAGGATGGGGATGAATTGTCAGGGGCCGCACTCGGCGTGAGCCTCGTTTGTGTTGGCGAAAAGACGGGATATCGGCGCCACGCAAGAGTTTCGTCCGGATTATCGCGGAATTTACCCTGAGCGGCGAATGAGCGATTCTTCGGCTACGCCTCGGAATGACGAGCGAGGTGCTCGGAATGACGCGTGGCGAAGGGATCAGGATGACAAGGCGGGGGATCTCTTGCCGACGGATTCAGGGCTTGACGGAACCCCGGGTGGATATGCGACATATGTGATATATGTCGATTATGGTCAAGACGCTTGTTTACCTTGAGGAAGATCAGCGCCTCAGATTGCTTCGGGAGGCGAAGCGGCAGGGGAAAACCGTTTCGCAACTGATGCGGGAGGCGGTCAATCTGCGCGTTCCTGCGCCGATAGACCGGAAGCGAGGAATGGGAATCGTTGGTCTGTTCAGTGGAGGTGGTGACAATGTCTCCGAGCGCCACCACGAAGTTCTGGGAGAGATTTTCAGGAAGAAGAATCCCCACGAATGATCTTCGTGGACGCCGGCGCCTTGTACGCATTGGCGGACGACGGCGACATCCACCACACCGCTGCGAAGGCGCTCCACGAATCAGAAATCGAAAAGGCTTCCTTGGCCACGTCAGCGCTCATCCTCACAGAGGTTTGGTCTCTGATCGAACACCGAGCAGGCATCAAACCAGCCTTCCTCTGGTGGGAAGCCATCATGGCCTCCTCCTATGAACTTCTGCCCGTCGAGCCGTTCGATCTCACGGAAGCGCTGAAGATTCGGAAGAGGTACCGGGACCAGAACTTTGGCTTGGTCGATTGCTCCACGTTCGCACTTTGCGAGAAGCACCGCATCAGCAGCGTCTTCACCTTCGACCGAAAGCACTTCTCCGTCTACCGACCCTCCTTTACGCCGCGCCTCGATCTCTTGCCCTGATTCGCCGGAACCGGCCTCACGACAGCAGGATTTCGAGGTCCGCCCGGGTGAGGCGGTGCAGGGAGGCGTTGTCCTCGGTGAGGATGGCGTCGGCGATCTCCTTCTTCCGGCCCTGAAGCTCGATGACCTTCTCCTCCACGGTGCCGCGAGCGACGAGCCGGAAAGCAAAAACGTTCTGCGTCTGGCCGATCCGGTGCGTCCGGTCGATGGCCTGCGCCTCCACGGCCGGGTTCCACCACGGATCGAGCAGGAACACGTGGCCCGCCGCCGTCAAGTTGAGTCCCTGACCCCCGGCCTTCAAGCTGATGAGAAAAAGCGGACACTCCGGATCCGATTGAAACCGTTTGACGCGTTCCTCCCGGTCTCTCGTCTGGCCGTCGAGGTATTCATACCGGAGGCTCTTGCGCTCCAGCCACGGCCGCAGGAGGGCGAGAAAGCTGGTGAACTGCGAGAAGATGAGCGCCTTGTGGCCTTCCTCGACGATTTCAGTCAGCCGCTCAAGCAGCACGTTCAGTTTCGTGCTCAAATCCTCCTTGTACTTTGGATTCAGGAGTCCCGGATGGCACGCCGCCTGGCGGAGCCGAAGCAATCCTTCCAGAACGTGAATTTTCTCCCGACCCGACAGCTCCCGGCCCTTCCCCAGAAATTCCCTGCGGTAGTGCTTCTTCAATTCCTCGTACAGCGACCGTTCATGGCCTTCCAAATCGAAAAGGATCGTTTGCTCCACTTTTTCCGGCAGATCCTTCGCCACCTGACTTTTCGTTCGCCGCAGGATGAAAGGCCGCAGGATCCGTCCGAGCATCCGCGCGTTTTCGGTGTCGGCCCGTTCCGCGGACCCGAACTCCCTCTTGAAGTGCGTCACCCGCCCCAGCATCCCGGGATTTAGGAATTCGAAGAGGCTCCAGAGTTCGCCCAGGTGGTTCTCGACCGGTGTGCCGCTCAGCGCGAGCCGGTGCCGGCTTTTCAAGAGACGCGCCGCCTTCGACGAGGCCGTGCTCGCATTCTTGATGGCCTGGGATTCGTCCAAGATGACGTAATCGAATTCGAAATCCTTGATCCCGGTGATATCGCGCCGCAACGTGCCATAGGTCGTGAGCACCACGTCAAATTTCCTCGGATGGTTCAGCCCCCGCTCCCTCGATGGCACGCTGTGGTCCAGCAGTCGCAGCTTCGGCGAGAACCGCTCCGCCTCGGCCTTCCAGTTGAAGATCAGCGAGCGCGGGACGACCACCAGCGACGGCCGCGCGGCGTCCTTCTTCCTCGCCGCGAGCAGGGCCAAAACTTCGACGGTCTTCCCGAGGCCCATGTCATCCGCCAGGCAACCGCCGAAGCGGAAATCGCGGAGGAAAGTCATCCATCCCAAGCCCTGCTTCTGGTACGGGCGAAGATTCCCATGAAAATCCGCGGGTGGTTCCACCGGCGCGATCCCATCGAACGCGGCGAGGCGCGAGCGGAGCTGTGAGAAGGCTTCATCGCACGTCGCCTGCTCGCCCGACGCAAGCAGCGCGTCGAGCAGAAGCGCCTGGCTGGGCTTGAACCGGATCGCTTCGCCGTGGATCTCCCCCGAATCCAAAGCGAATCCCATCCGCGTCATCCACTCCTCCGGCAGAAGACCGACGCTCCCGTCTCCCAGCCGAACAAAGTGCTGCCCGTGGCGGACGGCTTCCAGCAGCCTCGGCAGCGGCACTTTCTCATCGCCGAAATCCACCGCGCCGTTCAACTCAAACCAGTCCACGCCCGAACTGACGTCCATCCGAAATGTTCCCGCGCGGCGGAGGAGTCCGCCCTCGGCTTCCACTTTCCAGCCCGCCTCCATCGTTGCGCGCACGAGGGGAAGGAATCGGCCCGAGGAGACGGTTAAGCCCTCGTATGCTTGCTTCGCCCCCGCGTCCAGGAGCTTCTGCCGGGCGGCCTGTTCGAATTCCATGTCGCGCACCAGCACGCGGCCCGACTCGACCATTCGCGGGCGGGGCTCGTTCGCCAGGACCTTGACGCCCAAATAGTCGAAGGAGACTTCAAGCAACAAGTAGTTCTCCCGATCAGTCGCCTTCGCGGCGCGCAACAGAGGAACGGGCCGTGGTCGTTCTTCGGAAAGCCTCAGGGTCTCCGGCCACTCGATCCGCGGAGGATCGGACATCTCGATCGCCTGCTTCCGGAACACCTCGACTTCGCGTCCCGGCACCCGGATTTCCCTCCCTTGGCGAAGGGCCAGGACCCACGACCACGGACCTTCCAGGCGGAGGCGCGAGACGATCCCCGGCCTGAAGAGGAAGCCTGATGCCAGGATGAGGGGCGGATCGGACAGGATCATCCGTTCAGAATCCCTGACGATTTCCCCGCGGACCAACCAGGCTCCTTCCGGCGTCGGCGACAACTCGTAAACGACGCGCCACGGCGCACCCTCATCCCAGGTCAGAGGCTCGGACAACTCGCTCAGCTCCATCCCGGTGTCCCAGGCAAAGAATCGCTTCGTCCCACAGAGAAGCGGGAGGAGGGCGTTGAGTTGGGCCTCGTTCAGCGGGAAGGTCCCTTCATCGTACTCCCAGTATCGGGCTCCGTACGAGCGAGACGGCAGGAGAAGGCCAAGGACAGAGTGGTCCTCCTGGGTCATGGGAGCCGCCCCATACGGGTAGTCACGCAGCTTCAACGACCCCAGGCTCCAGCCTCCGTTCTTGAGGCGTTTGCGCAGGCCGGCGTGAAGGCGAAACTGGCCGCTATTCCTAACGTCGTCCGCGTTCATCCAATAGAAGACTTGGCGTTCGCCGCGCTGACTTTGTGCCTCGCGCGCCGCCTGTTGCGAGGGATACGTCTCGTGAAAAAGCGATCTCCAGGAGGCACTCTGGGGATTGCGGGGCTGCTGTGAGGGCGAACGAGATTCCGGCGGCATCCGGCTTCCCGGACGCATCTGTTCCACCAAGTCCGACTCATCGTCCCCCCAATCGCCCTCGTCGCCCGGGCCCTCGAAAACAGGACGATACCCGGGCCGAAGCAGCTCTGAAAGGTGACCGTTCTGTGCGGCCACCACCATGGCGGCCCAGAGGTGCTTGCAGAATTCACCGCCGGCGTAGAACTCGCAATCGCAGGAGAGGAGCGCTTTGCGTTGCGTGGCCTGAATGGAGACCACGTACGGATGGGTGCCTCTGACATAGGCAACAAGAGCGTTCGCGGAGGCCTTGGCGATCCTGACTCGCCCGGAGAGGGCGTAGTCCCATCCGCGTTGCTTGACCCCCGGCGAAAACCAATCGCGACAGAACGGAAACGGTTCCATCATTTCTGCTTCCCTGCGTCCTTGGCGGGAGCCTAGTGCGAATCGCGCATCGTTACAAGATCAGTTGAGGGGGACCGCCAACCTGCCCACGGTCTACCCGTTCGTTTCCGCTTTCGTGATTCGAAGATAGAGATCGCCGAGTTCAGCACTGGGTTCAATTTCCGTGCCCTCGTGCCATTCGTTGAAGCTCGTGATGAGGATCCACGGCGCGCCGGAGGCTTTGGCCGCTTTCCACATTTCGCGGTAAAGTTCGCCGCCGCGCCGGTCCAAATCGAATGCGTAGGGCCGGCCGATCTGTGTGTCGTTGTATCCCGGCACAATGGTGACGGCCGGAAGGCGACCCGATGCTTTCACCTCCTGCACATACCCCGAGAGATGTTTATCCAGATTCGATTGCAGGTAGCTCATTTCCGCAGACGGGTTGTAGATGTGGACGCCGGCGAAACCGTTTGCGATCACGCGGTGCACTCGCTTCGTCACCGGGCTGAGGCCGAGAGCGTCGCCGGTCAAGAATGCTGAGTCCCTGAGCCGTTCCATGTAAGGCGCCCAGTCTACCTCCACAGGCTGATCCGCCGGGCAGTTTTCCGCGAAACAGAAGAACGGCGGGAAGATTACGCGGCCGTAGAAGAAAATCACGGGCTTGCCGTCCTGTTTGTAATACGAGGGTCGCGCGCCGTATTCGCTCACGATGCGCTCGATCTCCGCCACGCCGTTTTCGATCCGGTCCTCGGGGAAACGTTCGTAGTAGATCACCACCCGGATTCGCCGTTGGTCCCTCTCGATCACATCGGTCAACTTCTTGAACGACTGGTCTTCGAACGATCCGAAGCCCCACCACGTGGCGATGAGAACGTCGATTCCGGCGGCCTCTGCGAGATCCAGGTGTCGGCGGATAACGGCATCGTCGTTCGAGTCGTACAGGCCTTCGGCGGGATGCCGGAGTGCGGCGATGTCGGGCAGACCTTGCACATCGAGTTTCGTCGGATCGTGCCCGGCGTCGGCCCAGTGCACCCATCGTCCTGAAACCTCCGGCGTTCCGTACCAGCCATAATAGAAGGCAAACGTGGTGAACGGCCTGGGTGCGGGTGAATCTGCGGACGCGCATGACGCCATGGCCAGCGCGATCAGCCGGGTGACACACCTCATTCTCACAGCGCGGGATTTTGACAGAACTGCACGGATTCCCCAATCGAGATCGCTGCGCCCGGGGGTCCTTCCCCACCACGCCGGCTGGTCATGGATACCATACTGGTGTATGCTATCGGTATGTTTCGGCAGATCGTTCACCTTGATCTTCCCCGCTTTATCGCCTCCATCGAGGCGGCGATCGAGCCGATGCTGAAGACCAAGGCCTTTGCCGTTGTCCCCACCGTTTCGCCCCGGGCGCCCGTGGTGGACGTCTCCCTTGAGGCGTGGCGGGACGGCGCGCGCAAGGGCATGAGGTTTCACGAGGCAAAAAAACTCATTCCGCAGCTGCGGGCCGTGCGGCCGCATTGGGGGGCGGCCCGGTCGGCCGGCGAGCGGCTCTTCGAGATCGCGCACGGCCTGTCGCCTTTCGTCGAGCCTGCCGGCCATGGCCATCTCTTTGCCGACGTGACGGGCGGCGAAGTTCCCCATGCCGATTCTGCTCGCCGTCCCCGTAGCGAAGCGGAGTGGGGGGGCGATGCGATGGCGAATCGGCTGCTGTCCGAAGTTCGGAGTCTGCGTATGTTCAACTGCGTACTGGGGGTGGCGACAAATAAACTGGTGTCAAAGGTGGCCGATCGGGCCTTCAAGCTTTGGCAGCCCTGTGGAGACGGGATCCTTCGCGTCGAACCGGAAAGAGAAGAAGAGTTCCTGGCGCCGTTACCCGTGACGTTGCTCCCTGAGATGCATTCCAAAACGGCCGGCCTCTTTGATCTGTTGAACATCCGGTTCATGCGCGATCTCGCCGGCCTCGATCCGGTGCAGGCCCACTCCGTCCTCGGAAAGAAGGGGCCCGTTCTCGTGCGGGGGGCGCGGGGGATCGATGATTCCCCGGTACGTCCTTATACGGAGGGAGCGGATGCGATCGACGAGCGGGTGATCTTTTCACCGGACACGAATGACTGGAGCCTCATCCGCGCGAAGCTGTTCGTGGCCGTGGAGAAACTGTCCGTCCTCTTGTACGAGCGGGGACTTGCGGCCCGCTCTTTGAGTGTGGAGGTGACCTACACGGATCTCGATACGGCGCGAAGGCACCGGGCCATCAAGCTGGAGAATGAGAGCCTATCCCAAAACCCGTGTAGGGGCGGACCTTTGGGTCCGCCCATGAAGAGGGAGCATCTGAAGATGCTCCCCTACATGCCTGGGAGTCTTGGTATAGGCTCCAAGCACTCTTTATTCACGGAGGCGGATGCGGCCCTGGAAGCGGCCTGTACACGAAGAGTGCGCGTCAAATGTCTTGTCGTCGAGGTTTCAGACCTCAAGCCCGCGAGCCGGCAGATCGGTTTGTTTCGAGACCCGCAGGAGGAGAGAAGACAACGGCTGGCCGGCGCCGTTCACGCCGTGCGATCCCGGTTCGGGTTCGACGCCATCCGGTTCGGCGCTTCGATCGTATGACCGGCCTCGGCTCGTTCGTTCATCTTCAAGTCCACAGCGGCTACAGCCTTCTGCGCGGGGTGAACCTCGTCGAGGAGATCGTGTTCTCGGCCCGGGAGCGTGGGTACAAGGCCCTCGCCCTTACGGATGTCAACAACCTGTACGCGTGCGTCCGGTTCTGGGATCTCGCGAAACAGGCCGGCCTGCATCCGATCTTGGGAGCCAAGGTCTGCCATGCGTCGGGAAACGCGGTCCTCCTGGTGGAGTCGAAAGCCGGATACGCCCGCCTGTGCGAAATCCTTTCGGCCGTCCATCAAATCCCGGGTTTCGACTTGGTCGAAGCCCTGCGAGAGGACGCCGGCGGCTTGGTGATCTTGTCGAAAAATCCACGGCTCTTGGAGGCGCTTCGCGTCGTCGTTCCTCCCTCCCACCTGTTCGGCCTCGTTACGCCTGGATGCGGACCGACGCCATATCCCGATCACTCTTCCACTCGTCGTCCCGGTGCCGGCCCCCACAAAGTTCCTATCACCGTCCCCGAAGGGGGTTGCAGCGAGGCGGAAAGGGCGACGTGGATCCGCCGTCTTGAAGCGATGAGGCTCCGGCCGGTGGCGACGACCGAAACCACGTTTCTTGATCCTGGAGAGCATTGGATCCACAAGATCCTCCGGGCCATTGATCTGAATACTTCACTGTCGCGCATGGCGGGAGCCGATATCGCACCGGAAACCGCCTGGCTGACGCCACCCGACGAGATCGGCAAGGTTTTCAGGGCCGTTCCCGCTGCGATCGAGAACTCCTTGGAGATCGCCGAGCGCTGTGTTCTCGATTCCCCACCGTGGGGCGAGACGATCTTCCCCTCGTTCGACGGTCTATCCGGAACGGATACTTTTGCCCTGCTCGAACGGTCTTGTCTCGAAGTGGTCGATTCGAGGTATCCGGGGCGCCCTCCGGAGGTTCTGGCGAGGCTGAGGCGCGAGTTGGAGATCATTCGGGACAAGGGATTCGCGGGCTATTTCCTGATCGTCCGGGACATCGTGCGAAGAGCAACAAGGAGCTGTGGGCGCGGCTCCGGAGCGGCGAGCCTCGTGTCCTACCTGCTGGGCATCACGGCGGTGGACCCGATCCGGCACAACCTTTTCTTTGAACGGTTCCTGAATCCTTCGCGAAAAGATCCTCCCGACATCGATGTCGATTTTGCATGGGACGAGCGGGACAACATTCTAAGCTACGTTTTCGAAAAATACGGAGCCGCACACAGTGCGATGGTCGCCAACCACGTCACGTTCCAACCGCGCATGGCCGTGCGCGAGGTGGCGAAGGTGTACGGGTTGGCGGATGACGAAATCGGCGCGGTGACGGAGCGGATCGGAGGTGTTTTTGAATCCACGGGGATGCCGACGGAGGCGGTTCGAGGAGCGAGAGATCTCGGCCTCAAGGAGCCCTGGCCCGAGATTTTGAAGATCGCCGACCGCCTTGTGGGTTTGCCGCGCCACCTGTCGGTCCATCCCGGCGGCGTGATCCTCACGCCCGGTCCCATCACCCGGCACGTGCCCATTCAAACGGCCCGAAAAGAAGTGCCGTGCCGTGAAGGGTTTCATAGGACTTCCGTCCTCCACCCTCCGGGTAGCCGCAAGCCATGGTCCATGCCGCGCCCTCCTGGGCGCGGCGACATATCATGGCCCCATTCCCTCCGCGGAATGGGGCTTCAGCTTGCGTCCCAGTGCCAAGCAGAGTCGCAGAAGGTGGCCATCATCCACTGGGAAAAGGACCAGGCGGAGGACGCCGGCCTCGTGAAAATCGATCTGCTGGGGAACCGAAGCCTGGCTGTCATCCGAGACGCCACCCAAATGGTGCGGGAGAAGGATGGCGTGCCGACCGAATTCCTCCGAACGAACCCTATCGATGATCCCGGCGCGCAGGAACTCATGCGCACGGGCCGCACGATGGGATGCTTCTACGTGGAATCCCCGGCGATGCGGCTTCTACTCAAGCGTTGCCGCAAACCGGATTACGACCATCTTGTGATCGCCTCGTCCATCATCCGCCCGGCGGCGAACGACTACATCATGGAATACATCGCCCGCGTGCGCGGCGAAAAGCCGGCCACGCCGATCCATCCGCTCCTGGAGCCGGTGCTGTCGGACAGTTACCAGATCGCCGTCTATCAGGAGCACGTCATGTTGATCTCCATGGCGTTCGCGGGATTTTCCATTGTCGAAGCGGACGGCCTCCGCAAGGCGCTCGGCAAGAAGGATTACTTCGTTCGGCTCGGGCAGTTCCGGGACAAATTCTTCGCCGGCGCCAGGGCAAAGGGCATCGCGGAGCAACAAATCCTCGAAGTCTGGAAGATGATCGAATCCTTTTCCGGCTACAGCTTCTGCAAGCCTCACAGCGCCAGTTACGCCATGGTGTCGTACCAGTCGGCGTTCATCAAAGCGCACCATCCGGCGGAGTTTTACGCGGCCGTCATCTCGAACCAGGGCGGCTACTACCACTGGTGGGCCTATCACAACGACGCCATCCGCGAGGGGCTGCGCGTTCTCCCACCGAGCATCAACCTGAGCGAGTGGAAGTGGCGGGGATGGGAACGGACGCTCCGCATGGGTTTCATGCAGATCAAGGGTCTGAAAAAGGAATCGGTGGACGTGCTTGTGGAAGACCGCCGGCGAGGTGGGCCTTACGGATCGCTACGGGAGTTCCTAGACCGCGTTCGCATCGACCCGTCCGACACGATTCTCCTCATCAAGGCCGGAGCCTTTGACAGAGTAAGCGTCAGCGTAACGCGAGCGCAGATGATCTGGTCCGTGCTAAGCGACGGGAATCGTGACGCGAGAACGAACGGGAACCTGTTTCCGTCCGCCGAACGACTGCCTGCGCTCAGCGCCTATGACGAACAGACGATGCTCCGGCACGAGGCGGACGTGCTCGGCTTTCTGGTGAGCCGCCATCCGCTCACGCTGTATCAGGACGAAATCCGCCGTTTGAACGCCATACCGGCGAAGGATCTGGACCGGTATGCCGGCAAGGACGTGACGCTCGTCGGCTGGTGGGTCACGTCGAAGCCCGCCGAAACGAAACGCGGCGAGCGCATGGAGTTCGTTTCCTTCGAAGACACAACGGCCCTCTTTGACGCGACGCTGTTTCCGAAAGTCTATGCGCGGGCCGTTCCGTATCGCCACCGCCCCGTGCCCTACGTCATCCGTGGAAAAGTCGAGGAGCAATTCGGCGCCTGCACCGTCACCGTCTCTTCCATCGCGCCCCTGAGTCCCATCCGAAGCGGCGCTTCAAGGCGATCCGGCTCGCGCCGCGGGCTGCCGGACGCCTCTCCGGAGGAGAACTCGTACCTTGCCGGATGACGCGAATGGCAGTTCTCGCTACCACCTTGCAGGGCGATCGAAGGTGATGGGTATGCTGGAAATCGTCAGGTAATTTGGCGGGTGGGTGTCTGGTGGAAGCTTTTCGGTCGCGAAGCCGGGAGGTGGAACCGGAGTCTATCTCCGGGCATTCTCCAATTGAAGCCAGACGCGGAGATTTTTGTCCAACTCCAATAGATCGCCAGTGGAAAGCGCTCCGATCCGCTTCCTCACGAGACGGCTTTCGATGGTGGCGATGTGTCCCTTGATCCCGCTGGCCACATTGAGCCCCGCGAATCTCCAGTCCTTGAGGGTGAATTCGCTGTTCTCAAGGCGTGAAGTTATCGGGACAACGATCAAATCTCCCGTTGAACGAAATTGACCTACGACAATCGCGGGCCGGACTTTCTTGCTTTCGAGATTGGAAAACGGGATGGGAAGAAGGACAGCCTCACCCTTGGAGAAGTTCATTGTAAACGTCGTCGTCGGGATTGTCCCAGACCTGCGTGAGCGATTGCTCGGATTCTCTCAGCCAGATCTTGCGTTCATCGTCATTCATCTCCTTCGGAGAATCCTCGACGGTGACGTAGACGCGTGCCTGCTCCGCAAACGGTAGCGGCTCGGCCAATTTGAGGGTGCCGTTTTCGTACACGGCCTCCGTTTTCCGTTTCACAAGAATAGGATACGACTCCAGGAGCGTAAAGGCAATGACGGATCGGGAGCGGTATGTACAGGAGGATCGTGAGGGGCGCGAGGGGAAATTCGACCTTCGCGCCTTCCACGATAATGACCTCAAATCCTGTCAACAGAGCCATAACCTATCTTCCAAGCAACGTCCCTCAACACCCAACCGAAACGTCAGGACCGGGACACCTTGACTCCGGACGTCCTCGCCAAGAGTCTTTCCGAGGACTTCAAGATTCCAACCGACCAAATCGCCATCGCCACCGGGCAGACACGGGGCGTGGAAGACGTCAACCTGTTCGCCCGGCAATGTCCTATCCGGTTCATCATTACGATCCAGGCGCTTCGGGAGGGATGGGATTGTTCGTTCGCATACGTTCTGTGCTCTGTCGCCGACACGGGATCGCAACGGGCGGTGGAACAGGTTCTCGGACGTATCCTCAGATTGCCCGGAGCCAAACGAAAGCGGTCGCCGGAATTGAATAATGCCCACGCATTCGCAACCTCCCCCCGATTTATCGAGGCTGCGAAAACTCCGAAGGATGCCCTTGTCGATAACGGCTTCGAGCGATTCGAGGCAGAACGGTTCGTAACGCCCGCAGGCGATACGATACCCCTGCTCGAGGGAAGCAAGATCAAAGTGAAACTCACCGAAGCCCCGGACCTCTCCAAGCTCGCACCCGAAATGCGGCAAAGCGTGGAATACGAAAGCTATTCCGGCACGCTCGCCGTGGACACACACCTTCTGGACAAGTTCTCCCCCAAGAAGCTGTATCAGTGCCTAAAGAACGATCCCGACCGTTCGGCCCTCGAATCCGCACTGCATGGGCTGAAACCGGCGGGGGCGATGGAGGATCCGCAGCGTCTGCTCCCGTTCAAGGTCCCACTCCTCTGCATTCGCGTAAACGGGCAGCTTGAATTGTTCGAGGACAGTCACTTTCGCGAGAGGCCCTGGAATTTGGCGGAGTGCGATCCGACGCTCACAGACGCGGATTTCCCGGCTGATTCCACGGGCGGCTCCGCCGGAGAGATTGATGTGAGCGAAGCCGGTCAAGTGGAGTTCAGGCAGTTTGTTGACCGGCTACACGAGCAGCTCAGTTTGGTGACATCGGAACCGGGATGGACCGTGCAGGGGCTGGCGAACTGGCTGGACCGGCAGATTCCACACCATTACAGTCGGCAAGCCCATTCGAGGCTCGTCATGCACAAGGTCCTCACCGCGCTGATCGAGGGTCGCGGCATTTCCATCGAACAACTCGCCCGGCGCAAATTCCGGCTGAGAAATGCCATCGAGAAGAAAATCCAGGAGCATCGGGCGGCCCAGGCCAAGAAGGAGTACAACGGGCTGCTGTTTGGGGTGGGGAAAGCTGCCATCGAGGTAAGCCCGGAGATCTGCTTCAGCTACGATGCGGATCGGTACTCGCCGAACTGGTACTACGATGGCGGGTACCGCTTCAACAAGCACTACTTCCCCGAGCGAATCGGGGAACTGAGATCAGACGTGGAAGAATTCGAATGCGCCCAGTTTATCGACCAACTTCCGGAGGTGAAGTTCTGGGTCCGAAATCTGGAGCGCCGTCCTGAGCATTCCTTCTGGCTCCAGACCTCCACCGACAAGTTCTACCCGGATTTTGTCGCCCTCCTGAACGACGGGCGGATTCTCGTAGTCGAATCAAAGGGGGAGCATCTCTGGAGCAACGACGACTCCAAGGAGAAACGCGCCGTCGGCGACCTCTGGGCCGATCTCAGCGGCGGTAGGTGCCTTTTTGTGATGCCGAAGGGCAAGGATTGGGGCGCCATTACGGATGTGGTCAGGAACTCAAGGTGACGATGACCCCTCAGGTGTCTGGACCAAGTGAAGGATCGAGTATGGGAGTACGAGGAAGCGTGGCGGATACCCAAGCGTGGTCATCCTGGCCGGGCCGAACGGGGCGGGAAAATCGACGGTCGGTCCGTCGCTTCTGAAGGAAACGCTCAGGGTGACGGAACTGGTCAACGCCGACGTGATTGCCCAAGGATTATCGGGCTTTCGGCCGGAAGGCGCGGTGTTTCAGTTCCTCGACAACCGGTTGAATCAGGCGTAATGTTTCTCCCATGCAGTCCCACTACGAAACCGCCGTGTCCGTTGCGAGAAAACTTCAGGGTAAGGACCGCATTCGTTTTCTCCAAACGCTTGCACGACACAGGGTATATCGCACGGCGATGGAAGACCTCGTTGATGGTCTCCTGATCGAGGAGCGTAGAACCGAGCCCAGCCGACTTCTTTCCGAGTACATTGCCGAGCATCGCCGAAGAAGGCGGTAGGGTCTCCGCCTACACGGTCCGACTCAAGAAGTCGGCGGAGAAGGAGCTCGATTCGATTGTTGATCCCAACCACAGGCGGATCGTCAAGCGGTTGGAGCAATTAGGTTTAACCCCTCGTCCACCCGGGACCAAAAAGCTTCAGGGAAGCGACGGATACCGGATCAGGGTTGGTGACTTCCGCATTCTCTATCTGGTCGATGACCAAGCGAAGGCAGTGGAGGTCACCGCAGTAGGCCACCGCCGCGAAGTCTACCGCTGAGCACCGTGCGGTTCGTCTTCCAAGTGCTGACGCATATCGCTCTTTTCGTCAGATCGAGCGCATCGGGCGAAAGAGGTCGATCAGCGGCCTGAGTGGGATCGATTCTGGATGGGATGGGCGATCAGGGCGGCGTGGGCGACGGCAGGGGCGCTGACGGTAAAGTGGTCCCCACCCGGGTATCCGCGCGGCGGGAGGGCGCTTGGACCCGCCCCGGGCCACCGGCGCGGAGTGATTCCACGAACGCGACCGCCAGATCCTGGACCATCTCGATGGGATTATCGACCCGCTCCGGCTGGGACAGGGAGATGAACGGGGGGAAATCGGGCTGATAGCGGCGGTCGCCGATGAAGCTCGAAAACATCGTGTGGAGCGCCGGCGCAATCTGGACCACGGCGATGGTGTTTTCGCCGATGCCGGCCTGATATGGCGCCCGCAAGGTGGGGAGATCGACGAACCGAAGCGGCTCACTCATTGACGGGAGGGTCACGAAAGTTGCGCCCATGGCGCGCGCGAGGAGTTCGGTAGCCTGATTTGGAATCAGTTCGTCTGAGCGGGCCTGCAAGACGAGGACGTTCCGTTTCCTTTCTGCGATCAGCGGCGCGAAGGAAAGCGGATCTCCAGGCGAGATGGCCGCGTCGAGAAGAGACAGCGATCGCTGCGCTTCCGCGGGAAGAGAAGCCGGATCTGAAACGTCAATGTACGGATCAAAAATCGACCGGATGAACGGGGAGAGCATCCCGGCAAACAAGGGCGACGCCGAGTACATCGGAAGGAAGACGCCCCCTCCGGCGACGGAAAGCACCGCCCCGGCGAGATCGGGTGAGACCGTGACGACGCTCGCGCCGAGGACCGACCCGAACGACTCGCTCGTGTAGACGATATGCCGGGTGTCGAAATCGAGTCCGGCGAACGCCGGACTAGACTTGGCAATCGCGGAAAGATCGCCGTGTCGAAGGAGCCGCGCCAGTTCCGTGAGATCAATAATGGCCTGGCGGAAATTGTCGCGCACGTAGCGGCCGTCGAACGGGCCGATACCCTGCTCGGGATCGCCGGCAAAGTCGAAGAGGTTCACGGAGGCACCGAAATCGTTGGCGTCGGCCAGCCCGTCGGGGCCGGGCGCTCCGGAAAAGTTGTGGACCGCGTCCGTCTTCTCGCCGGCGCGATCGCCGTGCCAGATCGCATCCACGCCGATCGTGGCGTAACCGGCGCGCGCATAGGTGTTCGCGCACGAAAGGACCTGTGAGCGTCCTGCGTTGAGCCCGTGTTGATAGATGAGGATGGGCAACCCCCCGAGGGCCGCAGGGTCTTTTGGCAAGGCCAGCAGAAACGGAATGGCCTCCGTACCCTTGATGATGGGAATGCCTTGGGTGTCCACTTCCACGCGACCGAGACGCGGGGGTGTGGAGGACAAGAATGAGGGGGCATCGAAGGTTCCGAGGACAATCGCGCCGAGCGAGTCGTGTACGATGCCCTTGGGGTCCCCGAGGCCCGGACGCGTCGTTGCCGGTGTGCCGGCGAACGCATCGAGTTCTGCGCCGCGCAGGACCCGGCTTACTTTTGCGACGGGTGGAACCAGGCCGGCCGCCACCTCCCGCATGAGGTCAACCCTTGTCGTGGGGTGACCCACGGTGAACACCGTTGCGGCACCTATCGTTCCACGGGGCACGGTCCGAACGAGCGGCGCGTAGATGGCGGCGAAAGGCCCGCGACCCTCGATGGCGTCCCGCATGGCGGGGGAGGGATCGACGCGCGGACTTTCCACCCAGACTGCATATCGGTGCCCCGCCGTCAGGGTCTCGCCGCGTGGCGCGAGCGCGACAAGATCGCCCGTCCGCGCGCGAATCCAAAGCCCGGTCTCGAACGTTCGATCGGGCGCGTCGAGATCGATCCATGTCGCTTTCCCCGGCACGGCTCCGTCTTCAAGGTCACCGCTGACGGGGAAAAAGACCGAGCCGTAGACAGGAGCGCCGTCCATTTCCGAGAGTGTAAGCGCCAGCGCGTCGAGCGGTCCACGTTGACCATCGAGAGGAATCGACTCCACAAGGATGTGTCCGTCCTGGAGGAAAACGTCGGAGGGCCACGGCGTGTCCTTCATCGAAGTCCCGCCCAGCAGCGCCTCGATGGTGGGTGCCGACCGAGGGGAATTGGCCCCGGAGGAGCAGGCGAGGCACACCATGACAGGTAGAAAGACGGCGCGCCTCATTGCGAAGCCTCTTGCAGATCTCGTTTTTCCGATGGAGACGCGAGAAACCGCTCCTTGATGCGGCGAGCGATTTGAGGGGCATTTCCGCCGGCACGATTGTTCACCGTGACCCAGGCCTCGACTTCTTGCTCAATGGCCTTCTTGGCGAGGGCCACGGTGTCATCGAACATCTTGGGGTCTTCGTCCTTCAATTCAGCGAACGGAAAATAGCGGCGGTAGGCGTCCTCGTATTTCACCCCGCGGGGTGTGAGCAGCCGGATGATGGCCGTACGGGGATTCGTGAAGCCTCCGGCCTGTTCGAGCTGCCGATCAAGCGCAGGAAGGAACGACCAGTGCGAGAAGACATTGCCGATCCCCCGCTCTCGGAGGAAGCGGAAGTAGTCGCCTGATTTCAGCCGATCGGTTCGTTCTTCAATGTGGTAGCGGGAATCCTGCGGAATCCTTCCAAAAAACGTCTCGTGCACTTTGATGTTTTCGTTCGGGGGGGGGCAGGTGGCGGTGCGCTGGTATTCATGCTCGAAGATGAATCCACTGAGCTTGGGACCGAGGAGGGCGTTTGCAGGTCTGTAAAACTGTTCGGTGAATACTTCAGGATCATGGAAGCGAGGGTTATCCGCAAAGTTTCGGGACTTCTCGGCGGGGTCGAAGACCCACGTCTTGTGGGCGGTGACGATCTGGGGAACCTTGAGCGTAACGCGTGCGTCCGAGGGCATGAAATCTGCGTAGGTGGCGAGGGTACGGTGCGTCCTTGTCGGCCGCCCCGTTCGGTCCAGCAGCGGTTCGTAAAAGGTGAAGTCCAGCTCGACGAATTCAAAGTGCTGGAAAAACTCCCGCGTACTCCTGACCTCCACGGTCTGTTCGGTGACCTTTTCAGCACCGACGGATTTCGAGCGCTTGGAAATCTTGTACTCTTCCAAATAGATCTGTCCCATCCAACCGGCATAACGGTCGGAGGCCGCGCCGAGGTGAACCTTCGGGTGGATCCCGCGAAACATGAAATCTTGTGAAGAGGCGCCCTCGGTCATCCAGGCCCATTCTAGCAAGGGTCGCCGCAAGGTTGAATCGTGGCGACGCGGAGGCCGTCCGGTAGACGCCGATGGCCGGAGCGGTGCCGTCTTGACGCCCATACTATTGTATGGTAACTCGTAGGCGTGGAAATGACGGAGAAACAGCGCAAGGTTCTCGCTTTCATCCGCAGTTTCATTCAATCCGAGCGACGGCCTCCCACCATCCGGGAGATCGCGGCTCATTTTCGCTACGCCTCGAATCGCACCGTGCAGGATTACCTCGCCGCGCTGGAACGGAAAGGTTTTCTCAAGGTATTGAAGGGGCTTTCTCGCGGCATTGATCTCACCGCCCAAGCCATCGGAATCCCCGTGGTGGGACGCGTTCCCGCCGGCGTACCGTTTTTCGCGGAGGAAAACGTGGAGCAATGGCTGGATCTTTCTTTGGGTTACTTCAAGGGCGGGGAGCCTCTGGACCGGATCGGTGGGCGGGTCTTCGCCCTTCGCGTGGTGGGCGATTCCATGGAGGGCGCGGGGATCGTCGATGGCGACCTCGTGATCGTTCGGAAGCAGCCCTCCGCTTCGCATCGGGACATCGTCGTCGCGCTGGTGAACGGACAGGCCACCGTGAAGCGCCTCACGGAAAAAGGCGAGCGCCGCACGCTTCTGCCCGAGAACCCGAAATACGCCCCCATCCCTCTTGGCGCCGACAGCGCCATCCTCGGCAAAGTCCTCGGCGTCGTCCGGCGATACTGAACTCTCCGATGAGCCTCCGCCCGGGATTCAATAAATTCGCGTAACCACCCAGTGCGCCTGGACTCCTTCCCGGGTCCAGGCGCAGCCTTCCTAGAGTGCCAAACTGCCATCCGCCGCCTAATGCGGCAAGTCCTGCCGACGATAGAGCCTATTGTCTTGGCATTCTGACATGCCGATGATACGAATTGATAGATGCGCACGACGATCCGGCTCGACGACGACCTGCACTGCCAAGCCAAAGCATACGCCGCGAAGCACGGCCTCACGCTGACCTCACTTATCGCAAACGCCCTCCGCGAGATGATGGCCAATCGCGGGAATCCTGAGCCGCGGATGCGCACCCATCTGCCAGTTTTCCGGGGCGGCGGGCTCATGCCGGGTGTGGATTTGGACGACAATGCCGCTCTTCTGGATCTTATGGAAGGCCGCGGTGCCCCGCTTCGACGCTGAGGCCGCCGGCTCCCCCTTTCGCGCTGCACGAAGCGCAATCCCCGGGGCCGTAATCGCTCTCCTGATCGCCTCCTGCGGAGGAACCTCGCGGCCCGCGGAGCTTAAGGCCGCCGAGTGCGGAGACAGTGCCGCACCCGGTTCAGTCGCCGCCCTGCCTCGGTGGCCGTACGTGCAGTGGGTCACCGAGACGGGCGCCGTCGTCGCCTGGGGAACCGGAATAGATACGAAACAGGGGCAACTTCGCTACGGGCGGGATACGTCCTATGTATCGGCGGTCGACGCCGATGTTAAGCTGCTCTCCATCGGCGAGGGATCGACTCTCCACCTCTTCAGCGCGTCGCTCTCCGATCTCGAACCCAATACAGAATACTGCTATCAAGTGCGCGCGGCCGGCGCGGAACTCGCCGGGGGATTGAAGTTCCACACCGCGCCCAAGGAGATGAATGCAACCGTCCGCTTTCTTGTCATGGGCGACTACGGCAGCGGCTCCCTCCCGCAGGTCATGGTGCGCGATCAGATGCTGGACTACCTGGACCGCACCGACCTCATTCTTACCACCGGAGACAACGCCTACTCCGCCGGAGCGTACGTGGAATTCCAAAAGAAAGTGTTCGAAATCTATCCCTCGCTCTTCGCGCGAATTCCCGTGTTCCCCTCCATCGGCAATCACGATTTCGCGTCGTCCGCCGCCCAGCCCTACCTGGATAATTTCTTTCTCCCTGAAAACGCGTGGCGCGAGACGGACCGGGAACGTTACTACTCGTTTGACTGGGGGCCGCTCCACGTCACGGTCCTCGACAGCGAATACGCCCTCTATGGGATCCGGGACGAGGAGACCGACGACATGGTGGATTGGCTGGAGGCCGATCTCTCAACCACGAATCGGCCTTGGAAAATAGTCACGTTTCACCAGCCCGGCCATACGAACAACCCCAAGCGAAGCCCGAATCCCATCGTCGTCTTGAAGATTGTTCCCGTTCTGGAGAAGTTCCGCGTGCCGCTCGTGCTCTCGGGGCATGAGCACTTCTACGAGCGGTTCCATCCCATTCTGAAAGGGCAACGCGCCACAACCTCCGAGGGTGGCGTGACGTATCTGACCTCAGGTGGAGGCGGTGCGTCTCTCTACGACATCAATCTGGGAACAGATCCTCTCCAGGCCTTCGGAATGAAAATCCACCATTTTCTCGCCGGCGGAGCTGACGACTGCACCCTTTCCGCCCGCGCGATCGACTTCACCGGCCAGGAAATCGACCGCTTCTCGCTCACCCGTTGCTAGCCGTTGGCCAGAGGGTCGATGAAGCGGCGCTTGATCTCGGCGAGGTCATCTTTTGTGGCGCGGTGGTACCAGACGTTGTCCGGCATGATGGCGATATTCGGACCGAGGGCGCACTGGCCGAGGCACATGACGCGGGAGACGCGCAGCCGCCCTTTCAGGCCCTTCGATTTGGCGTAGGCTTTCAGCTCTTCCTGAAGCGGCTTCGAGCCGCGAGGGGCACAAGCATCCTCCCCCGCCGGGCGCTCGTTGACGCAGACGAAGATGACGCGATCGAAGGGAATCTTCTCAGGCCGCGGCACGTAGAGGGGAAGAGGCTTCCGTGATTTCGATCATTCGATCCAGAGCGGTGCGCGCGCCCGGCGCGATCTCAGGCGCTACCTGAATGCGATTCACCACGCGTCCGCCTACCAACCCCTCCAAGACCCAGAGCAGATAGGACGGATGAATCCGGTACATCGTGGAGCAAGGACATACGATCGGGTCGAGGCAGTAGATCAATTTGTCCGGATGCTTCTGGGAGAGCCGGTGCACCAGGTTGACCTCGGTTCCCACCGCCCACTGAGATCCCGCGGGAGAGGCCTCGATGGCGTGCGCGATCTGCTCGGTGGAGCCGACGTCGTCCGATGCCTCCACCACATCCCACGTGCACTCCGGATGAACCATGACACGAATGCCGGCGTGCTCCTCGCGGGCTTTTCGGATCTGGTCCACGGTGAACCTCGTGTGGACGGAGCAATGACCCTTCCACAGGATCATCCGCGACCGACGAATGGCCTCCGGCGCATGCCCCCCATAGGGCTTCCGAGGATCCCACAGAATCATGCGGTCGAGAGGGATGCCCATCTTCAGCGCCGTGTTGCGGCCCAGATGCTGATCGGGAAAGAAGAAGACGCGCTCGGAGTGCTCGAACGCCCATCGAATGATCTTGGCCGCATTGGATGAGGTGCAGACCGCGCCGCCGTTATCGCCGGTGAGCGCCTTGAGCGATGCCGCGGAGTTCATGTATGTGACCGGCACCACCTCGCGGGTGACTTCCTGAAGCTCTGCCCAGGACTCGCGGACTTGATCCGGTGGGGCCATGTCCGCCATGGAGCATCCGGCCGTGAGATTGGGGAGAATGACCGCCTGCCGATCCTGAGTAAGCACATCCGCCGTTTCGGCCATGAAGTGGACGCCGCAGAAGACGATAAAGTCGCTCCCCTGCGCAGCGGCAGATTTCGAAAGTTTGTAGGAGTCTCCCGTGAAGTCGGCAAACCGGATGATTTCGTCCCGCTGGTAGTGATGGCCCAGTATCACCAAGCGATCGCCCAGCTTGGACTTCGCCGCCGGGATGCGTTCGGACAGCTCCTTCGACGGGAGGTGGAGATAATTCTCCGGAATCCGCTGCCATGTGTCGCGCGCTTCCGCCGGAACTTGGTCCAGCGGTTCGATCGCATACGACGTTTCGTGGTCGTCGAATTCACACAGGGCGTCGGGCGCAAGAGCCATTAGAGAAATGGTAGTCCTCATCGGAGGGTGAAGCAAGGTCGTGGTTCGATCCGCCGTGGCGGACTCACCACGAGCGGCGTTCCGGGCGGTCTGCCTGCCCGCCAATCGGCAGGCGGGGAGGCCGCCCCTACTGCTGGATCGCGGGTCGGACGGAGCGGCCGCAGGAGGTCTTGGCCACACGCGCATCGGCGGCCAGGGCGTGGTTCGGAAAATCGTCCACCACGCGGGCGTAGTATCGGCCGGCCTCGCTACAATCGCTCTCCGCGTAGTATGAGTTCGCCACCTGATAGTACGCGAGGGGAACGAACCGGCTCTTCGGGTAGTCCTTGGCCGCTTGAAGATACTCCACCCTCGCCTGGTCATACTGGCGGAGCTCCATGTAGCTCTCCGCGATGAGATACTGGCTCTCAGCGGCCTGCGGGCTTCGCGGATATTGCTCCGTCACCATCCCGTAGTAGACGATGGCTTTCCGGAGATCGCCCAACCTCTGCCGATGGAGATCGCCCACTTTCTTGAGCGCTTCCGGGGCGAGATCGGTTGAAGAATACTTGCGTGAAAGTGACAGATAGGCGCTGACCGCTCTGGGGTAGTCGTGAAGCTGGCTCGCGTAACCCCCGGCTGCAAGGTAGAGCGCCTTCGGCGCAAAGCTGGTCTTCGGAAATCTGAGGCTGAAGGCGTGAAATTGTTCGACGGCTTCCGAGTAGTTTCCCGTGCGCCAGAGACGGAACGCCTCCTCCAGCACGCGCTCGGGCTCGCGGCTGCAGCCGGCCCCGAAAACCATCACGCCGCAGAGCAGACTATATGTCCAGGTTCGCCACATTGAGCGCGTTTTCCTGAATGAATTCCTTGCGGGCTTGAACGTTTTCTCCCATGAGCATGCTGACCGCCGAGTCCGCCTCCTCCACGTCCTCCAGAGTCACCTGCATGAGCGATCGTTTCTGGGGGTCCATCGTCGTCTCCCAAAGCTGGCCCGGGTTCATCTCGCCCAGCCCTTTGTATCTCTGGATGGAGAGCCCCTCGCGACCCGCGGCGAGAACCTCTCCCGCCAGTTCCACGCGGCGATGAATCTCCTTCTTGTTCGACCCCACCACCAGCACGTACGGGGGTGCTCCCAGTTTGTCCGTTTCCTTCATCCGGTGAATCCACTCCAGATACTCGGGGCTCCCGAGGATTTCCCCGTCGAGTCGACCCGCCCACTCGACTCCCATCTTCCGCAGGAGGTAGGTGATAGCCGCGGTTTGATCGCCCTTCGCCGATTGGTGCTCGATATCGATCGTCTGGAAGCCGTCCACTTTCTCGATCCACTTGATGGCCTTCTTGAGTTTGGGCTCCAAGCTGGATTTCGACTTCAACTCTTTGGCTTCGTCCACTCCGGCCAAGGCCAGGGCCTCCAACACCAAGGCGCTCAACCCCTTCCTCTCGAAACTTTCCAAAACCCGATGCGCGCGCGTCAAGCTCTTCAGCATCTCCTTGAGCTTTGGCCCCGTGAGGACGTGCCCGTTCGCCTCCACTTTCGCTTGTTCCACCGCGCGCTCAACGACGAATTCCTCAAATTGTCCGTCGTCCTTCAAATACTGTTCCTGCTTGTTTCCTTCCTTCACCCGATAGAGCGGCGGCTGGGCGATGTAGATCATTCCCTTCTCGACGAGGTCCGTCATCTGCCGGAAGAGAAACGTCAAGATGAGCGTTCGAATGTGCGAGCCATCCACGTCGGCATCGCTCATGAGAATGATTTTCTTGTAACGGAGCCGTTCGAGATTGAAGTCCTCTTTCCCGATGCCCGTTCCCACCGCCGTGATGAGGGCGCAGATCTCATCGTTGGTGAGCAGCCGGTCGAGTCGCGTCTTCTCCGCATTCAGAATTTTGCCCTTGAGAGGAAGGATGGCCTGGAACCGACGGTCGCGCCCTTGTTTTGCGGATCCGCCTGCCGACTCGCCCTCGACGATGAACAGCTCGCTTCGCTCCGGATCGCGCTCCTGGCAGTCGGCCAGTTTTCCCGGCAGCGAGAAACTGTCGAGCAGGCCTTTGCGCCTCGTAAGCTCCTTGGCTTTTTTCGCTGCTTCACGCGCCAGCGCCGCTTCGAGGGCCTTCTCCACAATCGAATTCGCCACGCCGGGGTGCTGATCGAGATACCCTCCCAACCGCTCGTTGATGAATCCTTCCACCTGCCCCTTGACCTCGCCGTTCCCGAGTTTGGTCTTGGTCTGCCCTTCGAACTGGGGGTCGAGAATCCGGATACTGACGACGGCGCTCAGGCCTTCCCGAACGTCATCCCCATCCAGCGTGGATTGGAGCTTCTTCAGGTAGCCCTTCTTCTCGGCAATGTTGTTGATCGTGCGCGTCAGCGCGGACTTGAATCCTGTCAGGTGTGTGCCGCCCTCCCGCGTGTTGATGTTGTTCGCGAAGCTCAGCATCGTGTCCGAGTAGCCGTCGTTGTACTGAAAGGCCACGTCGATAAAGAGGTCGTCCACCTTACCATCGAAGTAGATGACCTTCGGATGAATCGCGTTCTTTTTCTCGTTGAGATGGGCGACGTACGCCGCCAATCCGCCGTCATAGTGATAGGAAACTTTCTTGTCGCGCCGCTCATCCTCGAGCTCGATTTCCAGTCCCCGATTCAGGTAGGCCAATTCGCGCAGGCGGTGGGCCAGCGTCTCATAGGTGTAATCGATCTCCTTGAAAATTTTCCTGTCGGCCTTGAAGGTCACTTTCGTGCCCGTGTGCGTCGACTTGCCGGTCACCTTGAGCTGGGTTGCCGGCTGTCCACCCTTCTCGAACCGCTGGTGGTAGAGCTTCCCATCACGGCTGATCTCGACCTCCAGCCATTCCGACAACGCGTTGACCACGCTCACGCCCACGCCGTGGAGCCCGCCGGAAACCTTGTAAGCATCGTGGTCGAACTTGCCTCCCGAGTGGAGAACCGTGAGGATGACTTCGACGGCCGGTTTCTTCTCTTCCGCGTGCATGTCCACGGGGATGCCGCGGCCGTTGTCCTCCACGCTCACGCTGTTGTCGTCGTGGACCGTGACCGTGATCTTGTCGCAGTGGCCCGCCATGGCTTCATCCACGCTGTTGTCGACGACCTCATACACCAAGTGATGGAGGCCCTCCGGACCGGTTGATCCGATGTACATCGCGGGTCTCTTCCGAACGGCCTCAAGATCGCCGAGCACCTTGATCTTATCCGCGCCGTAGTCCTTGACCGCTTTCTCCTTTTCCTTGGCCGAAGCACTCATGGGTTCTCTCGCTATGATCTCATGGGCATGACCAGCGCGAGGTAGCCCTTTTCTTGCGGCGTCTGCACCAGCACCGCCCCTTCGCTGCCGCTGAAGCCCAACTCGATGGAGGACTCGGCGCTCGCGCCGAGTGCGTCGATCAGGTAATGGACGTTGAGCAGAATCTCGAATCCGTCCTGCGCGTTCTTTCCTTCCATCGGCACCTTCGCGGTTGCATCGCCCTGATCCGGATTCTTGAGCGACAGTTCGATGTGCTTCGACGAAACCTTCAACCGAACGCCCTGAGTCAATGGCGCCGACAGGACGGCCACCCGCCGCAGCCCGGCCATCAAGGCTTCCCTCTCGCACTGGATCTGAAAGATCAGTTTTTTGGGAAGGACTTCCCTGTAGTTTGGAAACTTGCTCTCCAGCAGACGGACCATCACTTCCACGTCGCGTGACTTGCCGTCCTTGTTCCAAACCGACAGAAATCCATCGCCCACACTGAGTTCAACATCGCCCTCGAGCTCGGACAGGATTCTCCGGAGTTCGCGGGCGCCTTTTTTCGGGATGACCACCGGATCGATTTTCGGCGTGCCCGAATCCACCGCTTTCTCATGCAGCGCTAAACGGTGACCGTCCGTTGCCACCATCCTCATTCCCTCTTTGTCGGACTCCAGAAGGATTCCGTTGTATTGAACGTAGTCCGCTTCCAGAACCGCATAAATCGTTCGATCAATCAAATCCAGGAAGACATCCCGGCCGATAGAGGCTCTCTTGGTTTGTTTGTTTTCAAATGCTTTTGGATAGTCTCCTGCATTGAGTCCGACCACTTGGAACGTCGATTCCTCGGTTTGGAGTTTCACCCAGTGGTTTTCCAGGCCTTCCATTTCAATATTCTCTTCGCCCAGTTCCTTCACAATTTCGTACAATTTCTTTTCCGGAAGGCATGCCTTTCCCTGTTGTTTTATTTCAGCTTTACAATTGGTCGATACGGCAATTTCCAAATCCGTCGCAAAGAGTTTGAGATCATCTTTTCCATGAGTCTCCATCAGAAAATTTCCAAGGATCGGCATGGTCGTACGCTTTTCACATATTCCATGAAACAATGAAGTCGCTCTCAGAAAATCATTCTTAGAAATTCTAAATTTCATGAAGAGATGAGACTCCTTTCTTGTGGAAGACGGCTGAAGAGTTCAAGAGATCGATCTTTTTCGTTTCGAAGGATCGTGGGAAGCCTGTGGATACAGATGTTGAAAACTGAGAGGGAAAAAGGAGGGGGAGTTTTCCACGGACTTATCCACGGGGAATCCCATGGGTTATGCATATCCGAACGCCTTGCGAATGTCATGCAAATCTTTCTTCGTTCGATCGTCGGTGGTGGAAATGCCGTGAATTTTACGGCAGGCATGAAGAACGGTGGAATGGTCGCGACCACCGAACTGCATGCCTATTTCCGGGAGTGACGTGCCCAGGATGGTTCGCAGGAGATACATGGCGACCTGGCGCGCGTAGGCGATCGACTTGATGCGCCGCTGCCCCTTGATATCGGTGAGTTTGATATTGAAATGTTGGATCACCGTGCGGATGATCTCGTCGGAGGTGGGCTTCTCTTTTCGGCCGGGAAGAATCGTATCGATATTGGTCTTGACGTAGTCCAGGCACAGATCTTGTTGGGTGAACTCCAGGTGCGCAGCCAAACGCGTGAGGCAGCCTTCAAGGTCGCGGATGTTGGAATTGATCCTGCCGGAAAGGAAAAAGGCCACGTCGTCCGGAAGCTGGACGCCGAACTGCTCCGACTTCTTCTGGAGGATGGCCACTTTTGTCTCAATGTCGGGCGGCTGGATGTCCGCCATATGGCCCATGGAGAAGCGTGAGACGAGACGCTCGTCGAGGTCGGGAATTTCGTTCGGCGGGCGGTCGCTCGTGAAGACCATTTGCTTCCGTCGTTCGAAGAGGGTGTTGAACACGAAGTAGAACTCCTGTTGGGTCTGTTCCTTCCTCGCCCAGAAGTGAATGTCGTCGATCAGGAGGACATCCACTTTCTTGTATTTCGCGCGGAAGTCGTCGAGGGCGCGGTTGCGGACGTGCGAGATGAAGTCCTGCTCGAAGCTTTGCGAGGTCGTCATGTGAATGGTCAGCGCCCGTTCACGGCCCAGGTGGCTTCCCACGGCATGGATGAGATGCGTTTTTCCCAGGCCCACGCCACCGTAGAGGAGAAGGGGGTTGTACTTCCGACCCGGTTCCGTGGCCACGGCGAGGGCCGAGGCGTATGCGAACTGGTTGGAGTTCCCGACCACGAAGTTCTCGAAGGTGTGTTGGCCGACCGGACGGTCGTCCATCTGCTTCTGTTGCTTGGACAGCAGCGATTCCGTGGGCACGTTCGTGTCGCCGTGGCCGTTGCCGTTCGAGTGGATCTCGATTTCGATCTCGCTCGAAGTCGCGTCGCTCCATGTTTGCCTCAGGAGAGGCAGATAGTTCGTCCGGATCCAGTCCGCCTGGTAGGCCAGCGGAGCCTCCACGACGATCCTTCCCTCTTCCACTCGACCCAGGACCACGTTGGAGAACCATCTTTCAAACTCTTTTTGACCGAGCCGCTCCTTCACGGATTTGAGGCTCTGCGTCCATATTGTTTCTGCGGTTTCCATAGAATAAAACTCCGTTTGATTATGAAAATCCACGCTCAAAATTTATTTCTCACGAAGATTGAAAAAACGACGAACTTCGGAAGGATTAGGCCCAGTTACACACAGATTTATCCACAACTGTGGATAAGCGGAATTCTGGCGAAACCCAAAGGGGTTACGGGCAACTCCCCCCCCATCGAGACCTTCTTGCCTGTGTGTATCGGGCGAAAATGGGTGGTTCGATGGGCAATGATGCATATGGTAGTTGTCCACAACCGAGCCACAAACCCTTGTATGCGATTCCTCCATTAGACGTGTATTCTAACATTGGTTGTCGGCATCAACAAGACGCATCCGCGGCGAATGACGCGACGAGTCAAGATTTTTCGAAGTGGAGGTTCGGCTTGGAGCGGCGCTCAGTGCCGGCGAAGAAGTTTTTCGGCGTGGCGCGCCAGCAGATCCGTTTCGATATTGACAGTCTGTCCATTGGCCACCGACGCGAGCGATGTGTGGGTGAGCGTAAAGGGAATCAGGAAGACTGAAAAGGAGCGCCGGTCCACACGATTGACGGTCAGGCTCACTCCGTCAAGGCCGATGGAACCTTTTTCAACGACGTAGCGGCGGATGGAAGAGGACAGGGAGACCTCCAGGGCCATCCCCTTCGTGGTGCGCAGGGCTTTCAGGACGCGGCCCACAGCGTCCACATGCCCCTGGACGAAATGCCCGCCCAGTTCGGAGCCCACGCGCAAGGGGCGTTCAAGATTAAGAGTTCGTCCGACACTCCATTCCTTCAGCGTCGTGCGGGCGAGGGTTTCGCGCGCGGCGTCGACCGTGAACGACCCGGCCCGGACTCGCACGATGGTGAGGCAAATCCCATTCACGGCGATGCTGCCGCTGATCTTCAGGCCGCGAAGGTGCGACGAAAGGGTGAGCGTGGCCAACTCACGCGATCGGTCGATGCGCGTGAGGGTCCCGATGTCTTCAATGATTCCGGTGAACATGGATCAGTGCTTGACGACACCTTCAACGAGAAGGTCGGTTCCGATCCGGCGGATACGGAGCGACGACACGCAAAGCGCCTCGGCGATCTTGTGGACGCCGCGGCCGGAGATCATGGGAATGGAGTTTCGACCGCCTATGATTTTCGGCGCGAAGAAGAAGCGAACTTCGTCGACGGCTCCGAGGTCCACCGCGGTTCCGGCGACCAAGCTTCCGCCTTCGATGAGGAGCCGGCCGACGCCCATCTTTGCAAGCTTTTGGAGCAGAACGTTCATGTCGACGAGATCGCCTCTCTTCGGGATAACGAGGACAACTACACCCCGCTCCAAATAGGGCTGGTGCCGATCCGGAGCGGTGACCGAAGTGGCCAGCAGCGTCGAGCCCGGAGGACCGGAGTTGAAAATCTTCGAAGTGAGCGGGGCTCGAAGATAGGTATCGATCACCACCCGGAGGGGAAGCCTCTTGACCGGCACCTCTCGCGGGAGGAGAAGGGGATTGTCCCGTTCGACGGTGCCGTGTCCGACCAGCACTGCGTCGCACTCGGCCCGAAGACGGTGCGCCCATCTCCGCGCGGCGGGGGAAGTAATCCACTTCGAGTCGCCCGTGTGGGTTGCGATCTTGCCGTCGAGAGTTGCCGCAAGCTTGAGAATCACATACGGACGGTTTCGGCGCACGCGCATCGAAAAATCGGAGATCAAGTCTTCACATTCCTTGCGGAGCACGCCTGAGATCACGCGAACCTTGCGTCGAAGAGTTTCGACGCCGCGGCCTCGCGAATCCGGGTGGGGGTCCGTCGCCCCGATGCAAACTGTTCTAACGCCCGATTGGAGGATGGCTTCGGTACAGGCTTCGGTTCGTCCCCAGCGCGAGCACGGTTCCAGCGTCACGTAGAGCGTTGCGCCCTTGGCCCGCGGTCCGGCTTGGTGGAGCGCCATGCCCTCCGCGTGCGGCTCGCCGGGGCGACGATGATATCCCTCGCCGACGATGCGGCCTTGCTTGACCACCACCGCCCCCACCGGCGGATTCGGCGCCGCTGTTGGCCGGCCTCGCAGCGCCAGCGCGATCGCCCGCCGCATGAAAGTCTCGTGCTGCGATGAGGTCATTGTGATCGTCTTGGCAAAGGCAGCGTTGCAGTTTCCTCCAGAGGGCTGCGGGTAGTATCTCCGCGGTCACCTTCCTGCTTCCACTCTCCCGGCGGAAGAGCCGAAGAGTGGGTCGCGCTCAATGGGGCCGTGTGTCCTTGGTCCCGGGGGGCTGAGGGCTAGGCTTCGAGGAAAGGACCGAGACTACGTGCTGCGCAACATGATTCCCATTGAGCAGCAGCTCGAAAACTAGGTCTCCGGCGCCGTTGATAGGGATTTGCTCCAACCGAACCGCAACTCGATGTCGTAGGTTTCCCTGACGAAACTTGAGATTGGCAGGAAATTCTTGCTTCTGGATACCCGGTCCCATGACTCGTAGGATGACTTGCCAGTCCTCGTTCCAATCGGCTTGGCCAATACGCCAGAGTGAAAGAGCCGCACATTTTGGAACAATTGTCGGAAAGGCATCTGCACCAAGTTCCTCGAGAATATTGAATACGCTTGCTTGATTTGTTGCCTGATCAATAGATACGCTTTCACACACCACAAAGAATTCCAGCTCAGGCATCACGCTGCCAACCTAAAGTGGGTGCTCGTGTACCCCACGCGTGGCACGGTGGTCGCACTCGCCTCGCGGGCTTTTCCTGGGTGCCGCGGCATGGGGGCACGAAGGCAGTACCTCTTTGCAGTGGTTTCAGTCAGTAGCCTATTGCGCTCTCGCAACATCATTACCGCGACCCGTGGGCTCATGGGCAACTCGATGGTATGGGTAGAACCTAGTTCATTCAAGAAAGAGTAGATAAAATCGCCAGGAAGTGATGCGAGGGCAACCGCGAGCCCGCAAAGCGCCACGTCTCCTGGGAACCTCCGGCCCCGGATGAACGATGCTGACAACGTAGAGACGAAGTCCCGGACGTCGGCTTCTTGAAGCGAACCCGATTTCCAGGCAGAGCGAACCGATAGGACTTCAGCCCGACGCTTGAGAATGACGATCAAAGCGTCAGATGTGCCGACCGCAAGGCATGTTTCAGCGAGATCGTCGCTATTCAGCTCATCGAGCACGGTCATGGTCTATCGGTCCAGAATGAGATGTCAGGATCGAATGTCCAAGGAACGTCTTTGAAATGGTGGAGTACTTCACCATACGAATCACTCCATTTGCTCAGGATCCAGGGGATTGGTCCTGCCGCAGGACTCCCTGTAAGACTCAAGTGTTCTATATTGCTCACCATTCCTACATGGAGTGCCAGCCGGAATGCCGGGACATAGTATATGACCAGATCGCCCGATCTGGGTTCCTCATCGGCCTTGAGCATTCTGTAACCATCCTCCCTAAGGACGAGTTTCCACAACTCATCATCTCCCTCATCATCTCCATAGATGGCGGTTCTTCGACTGGCCCAGACATGCCCTGCGCAATTGTATCCGCCGCATGCCGGTTTCCGCTCCCGCCATCTCGGATGATCCCGGAGAAGCTTGTTGAAGAGATTCAACGATCTTGAGTCTGGACCGGGCGCTTGGGAGTTTGGAATGTCGGAGCCCATGGTTGTTTGTAGCTCAATAGAAACTCGCGGAGTCCCTAAGAGCCTCAGTTCCTCGAACATCTTGGCTGAATTCTACATCAAAGAGGTCGAGGTGTCACAGAAATTTCGAAGTCAACGTTGATTGTTGACAGACCTACCTCCGAGCCATTGAACACTCAACCTTGACCCCATCGGAGGGTGGGGTCAGTTGTGCCGTTCTCGCACCAAGCCGCGGACTTCGTCCATGAACTGGGCGACGTCTTTGAACTCGCGGTAGACGGAGGCGAAGCGGACGTACGCCACCTGGTCCCAATCCTTGAGGGCGGCCATGACTTTTTCGCCGATCACGGAGCTCGGGATCTCCTTGCCCATTTCCTGAAGCTGGGCCTCCAACCGTTCGATGAAATCCTCGATCTTCTGGAGCGGAACCGGGCGCTTCTGGACCGCCTTCCGAATGCTCTGCATGATCTTATCTCGCGAATACGTTTCCTGCCGGCCGTCTTTCTTCACGATCACCGGAAGGGAGTCCTCCACCTGCTCGTACGTGGTGAATCGCTTGCTGCACTGGATGCAGCTTCGCCGCCGCCGGATGGCCGCATTGTCCTGGCTGAGCCGGGAGTCGGTGACTTTATTCTTGATCGATCCGCAATAGGGACATTTCATATCAAATAAGGTGGGTTAGAACGGGGACAGCTCGGCCAGCTTGGTGAGCTTGTCGGCCGGCGTGGCCATCGCGCGATATCTTTCGAGCCGGTGCGCGTAGAGGGGAAACTGGCCGCACAGGGCGTGGACGTCGTGGCGGATCCGCTTTAGGAGTTTTTCATCTTCGATGTGATCGAGCGCTTCCTTGATCCAGTCTGCGATCTTTTCCATCTGCGGCTCCTTCATTCCCCGCGTGGTGACGGCGGGCGTGCCGATCCGGATTCCGCTCGTGACCATCGGCGGCCGCGTTTCAAACGGCACGGTGTTCTTGTTGACCGTGATCCCGGCTTTGTCGAGCGCCGCCTCGGCATCTTTGCCCGTGATTGAGGTTTCACGAAGATCGACCAGCATGACGTGGGTATCGGTCCCACCGGAAACCAGCTTGAAGCCGTGCATCATGAGGCGGGCCGCCATGGCCTGTGCGTTCTTGACGATCTGCTGCTGGTAGGCCCGGTAACTTTCGCCCATCGCTTCCTTCAGCGCCACCGCCTTGGCGGCGATCACGTGCATGAGCGGTCCGCCCTGCATCCCGGGGAAGACTTTGCTGTTCAGCGCCTTTGCGTATTTTTCCCAGCACATGCTCATTCCGCCGCGCGGGCCGCGGAGCGTCTTGTGCGTCGTCGTCGTCACGAATTCGCAGTGCGGGTTCGGGTTCGGGAAGATCCCGGCGATGACGAGCCCCGCATAATGGGCGATATCGGCCATGACGAGGCAGCCGACTTCATCCGCGATGGCGCGGAACTTCTCGAAATCGATTTTGCGGGGATAGGCGCTCGCGCCGACGACGATGAGTTTCGGCCGGTTCTTGAGCCCGAGGTCTCGGACTTCATCATAGTCGATCCGTTGATCGTCCTTCCGCACGCCGTAGGGGATGACTTTGTAGAGGATGCCGGAGAAGTTCACGGGCGAGCCATGAGTAAGGTGCCCTCCATGGCTCAGATTCATCCCTAAAATTGTGTCGCCCGGCTGGAGAACGGTGAAATAAACGGCCATGTTGGCCTGCGCGCCGGAATGGGGCTGCACGTTCACGTGGTCCGCCTTGAAAAGTTTCTTCGCGCGCTCGATGGCCAGCGATTCGGCGACGTCCACGAATTCGCAGCCGCCGTAGTAGCGTTTTCCGGGGAGGCCCTCGGCGTATTTGTTCGTGAGCACGCTCCCGAGGGCTTCGAGGACGGCCTCGCTGACGAAGTTTTCGGAGGCGATCAGTTCGAGAGTATGGGATTCCCGCTCCGTCTCCTTATGGATGGCGTCGAAGATTTCGGGGTCGGTTCGGTAAAGGTTTTCCACCGAGGCGAATCCTTCATGAAGGACGCCTATTTGTCAATGCTCTTGGCGACGGTTTCGCCGAGGCCCCACTGCTTGATTTTCTTCCAGAGGGTGACGCGCGTGATGCCGAGGAGGGCGGCGGCTTTCATGCGGTTGCCTTTGGATTCTTGAAGCGCCTGCTCGATCACTTTTTTCTGCTTTTCGGGATCGAGGCCGCGGAGGAGGTTGACAGGCCGTGAGGGTTTGGCGGCGGGACCGGCCAAGATTTCGGGTGGCAGATCTTTTCGTTCGAGGGTGTCCGAGCCGCACCGGACGAAAGCGTACTCGACGGCGTGTTCGAGTTCGGTGACGTTTCCCGGCCAGGGATATCCCATGAGCTCGGCGAGCGCCTTTTCAGAAATGCCGGAGATGTCCTTCCCGTAGCGGCGCTTGCTTCGCTCCAGAAAGTGCTGAACGAGGAGGGGAATGTCCTCGCGTCGCTCCCGGAGGGGAGGGAGATGGATCGGGATGACTCGCAATCGGAAAAGGAGGTCTTCCCGGAAGTGCCCCTCGGCCACGAGGCGGCGGAGATCCAAGCTGGTGGAGGCGATGATTCTGGCCTCGGACCGGCGGGCGCGGGTCTCCCCCATCCGGCTGTACGACTGGTCCCGCAGAAGTTGAAGTGTTTTCTGTTGGAGGAGCGGCGGAAGTTCACTGACCTCTTCAAGATAGACGATTCCCGAACCGGCCAAATCGACGCGGCCTTGGCGTTCACCCAATGCAGCCGACTTTCCACCACCGAACAGTTCCACTTCCAGCAGATCGGCCGGCATCCCTTTGCAAGCGAGGGCGGAGAATGGGTGTGTTGCCCGCGGGCCACGTAGATGGATGGCGCGGGCGACGGTTTCCTTGCCCGTGCCGGGCTCACCGGAGATCAGCACAGGGGCGGGGGAGTCGGCCGTCTGATCGATCAGCCGGAAGACCTCCAGCATCCGGGCGTCCCGGGTGGTCAGTCCGAAAAACGAAAACCGCTGGGTGGCGGCTTCGCGGAGCCGGACTTGGTCGGTGATGTCTTGGAAGGAGACCGCCAGCCAGGGTTCCGAGGATTGGGTGAGCCGCCGTGCGGAGAGGCTGAACACCCGGCTGCTGCCGTCCGATCGAACGGTTTCGATGACGCGGCTTTCCGATGGTGTGCCGGAGCAAAGCTCGTCGATGGGGTCGGTCCCAGGTGCCGCGCGGAGTCCCAGGACTGCATCGATACGCGCGCCGGGAAGCGCATCCACGGAGGTCTTCAGGATAGTTCCCGCGGCCGCGTTTCCGAACCGGACGACGCGCTTGGAATCGGCGATCAGGATCCCTTCACGCAGCGTGGCGAGAAGGAATTCACTCGCCTTTGTGAGTCCTATCGATGCCTGAAAACGTCCAGCTTCATCCACCTCATATCATGTTAACTTAACATAATATCCGTGTCAAGTGATACGAATATTACTGATAACTTTACTGTGAAACGTGCTAGTATCTTGAAATTACAATGGTTCGTAGTGAGAGTCTTTTGCGAATGCATCAGGCATCCCTTTCCAATCTGACTCGGGTCGGTCGACGGTGAATTCGACCGTGTGCCCATCGGGGTCCTGCACGTAGATCGAACGGGAGACGATGTGATCGGCGGTTCCGACCACGGAGATGCCCTTCGCCAAACAATGTCTGTACAACCGCCCAAGTTCTTTTTCATCACTGACTGTCACGCAGAAATGGAAGAGGCCGGTGGCCCGATCGGGGGGCGCCGGCGCTTCTCTCCCGGCGTCGACCAAGGCCAAATCGTGGGAATGTCCTCCTCCTTCGAGGAACACCATGCCCGGTCGTTCGCCGACCCGCTCGAAACCAAGCTCGGTGTAGAATTTTTCTGATCGGTCCAGGTCGCGCACTTTGATAACCACGTGGTTGATCCCTCCTAGGTTGAATTGGGCCATGAGTACCTCTCTCACCGAGCGTATCAAATTTTGAGGGTGTAGCGGGATTGTTCGGCGACCGAACGATCGCGGGAAATCAGACGAGGAGATCGATGATCGTGCCCAGGTTGTCGATTTGGATCCCCGCCTCCACGGTTGCCTTCACGGCCTTCTGGGCGAAATCGAGCTGGGCATTGAGGGCTTGGATGAGCACATCGTTCAGCGGGGCGATCGAGACCGATCCGGCGGGGGAGACTCCGTCCATTCGAGGTGGATCGGCGGCCTTGCGCGGAACTTGAGGCTCCGCCTCCGGTTTTGTTGCCGGTCCGCTTGAGGTTAGGGCGCCAAGGCGAACAGGGAGCCGGTCTGATCGAAATCGAGGAAGTTGCCAAACAGACCCTTCTTGCCGCAGATATCCACCTGCACGGTGAGCCAGTTCATGAGCGCGTTGAGGACGCGGTCGTCGGACGCCACGTAGCCCGCCGACGGCAACGTGCCGATCGACCGGCTGCACACGGCCCGGCTCGAATCGGTGAGCTCGCCGATCAGGCGATCGGAGACCTTTACCAGCCCCTTCAGGGCCGGATCCTTGAATTGGAGGTAGAGCAGGTAGCCTCCCCCTTGGGCGGCGCGATAGGGGCTGTCGGCCGCGGCTCCGACGGAATCGAGCAGGGCTTCATTGATGAGCAGGTTGTCCTTGGCCATCGCCCCCGCGAAGTGGGCGGCATCGCCGCGGGAGATGAGAGCGGATTGGTCCTTGTCGCCTTTCTTGTTCTTGCAAATGAGGGCGCCATCTTTTGTCTTGCCGTCCGGGCACGCCGCGGCATCGGAGCTCACTTCGGCCTCGATTTTCAGTTTGAGGAGGCTGCCGCTTCCGCTCGTGGCCGGTGTGAGCGCGCTCAAACCGGACTGGAAGAGAACGCCCGGATAGACTTGGAAGGCATCGCCCAGCACGGCGGTGAGGGTGGGCGAGCCGATGGCCAACTCGCGGCTGGAAACGCCCACGGAAGGATCGACGACGGCTTTGCCGAGCTTGGTGAGAAGCGCGGCCTGAGCGGGCCACAAGGCGCTGTAGTCGATGGCGAGTCCTCCCTCGGTTTTGGGGAGCCTGAAGGCCGCCGCGCTCGAAGGAGCGGGGCAACCTTCAGCCAGGATCGAGCCTGCCCCGGTGGCGGCGAACGCGCCGAAAGATTCTGGGAAGAAACGGATGACGATTTCGTCGCACGCGTTGAGCCGGTTGTCACCATTCGAATCCACAAAGCGGAGGACGGCCTCGGCGCTCGTGCTGTTTTCGAGCGCGGATACGACGGCGGGTTTCGAACCGGCATTGCCGTGGATCCACTCGATGGCCGCCTTGGCGGAGGCGCGCGAGGTTTCCAGTTTCGACGCGGCTCCCGTGTTCTTCACCGCGCCTTCCAGGATCTTGAGCATCATGCCGTCGAGCTGGTCGATCGTGGTGAGAATCTGGCCTGCGGTGTCGACGTCGAAGGAGAGGCTGCCGCTCAGGAGCGAGGTCGCTTCGGAGAGCAGCGAATTGATGTCCACGTGGGCCGCGGCGAAGTAAAGCCCCGCATGAACGCCTTGTCCGATCGCCGCCAGGAAGCGGAAGGCCGCCTCGTTGTAGACGCCGCCCAGATCATGCGTCGTTTTGCTGAAAACAACTTTCGTGGTCACGAGACGGTAGCCTGCGGGCGCGTTGATGTTCACGCCCATGGCGGCGATCGAATCGGCCAGATCCTTGCCGCATTGGGCGAGGCCGCGCTCCGCGCAGGGCGTATCGGGGGAGATGATGCCGATGAGCGGGCCCATCACGGAGTTGATGTCCAGGCTCGTGGCCGTTTGGGAGCCGAAGCTGAAGATTTGGGCGAGGTCGGCCATCGGTCCCAGGAACTGAGCCAGATCGTAAATGACCTGGAGGAAACGCGCGCGGTCCAGCGCATCCGGAGAAATCGTGCCGAGTTTCTGGAGCAGGAGTTCCGTGTTGGAGCGTGTGCCCCCGGAGACGGGCCTGTCCTGGTATGCAGAAGCAACACGGGTCTCCAGATACCGAAGGAGGTCCTCAGCATCCGGCTTGCCATTCCCGTTCGCATCGGCCTTCAATTCTTCTTCGGTGGCTCCCGACAAGGTTTGCATGAGTTCTGAGTCCGCCGTGGAGGAGGTTTTGGTCGCCGCGGCTGAGTCCGGCAATGCGGCAACGGCCTCGCCGAAGGTCGGCTTGCAATGCTCAACAACGCATGTGCTCTGCGTTTCGCCTTTGAAGGTCACCGGGGAGCGACCGTCGCACTTTTCCGCTCCGTCGTACGCGATGGAAAGCGTTTCTTTTCCGCGGAGTTCGATTGTGCCGGAGAGCGGTTCCTGGTCGCAGGCCGTGCCTCGCACGACCTCTTTGAGGTGGGCTTCGACCCGGCCGACCGTCGGCTCGTCCTTGGGGGGCTTCGTCGGTTCCCCACCTTTATAGGATCGCGCCACGACAAGCCCGCCGTTGTAGGTGATCGTGTCGGCTCCGCCTTCACGGATACGAAGATCGTCGTACGAGGCGGTCATCAGACCGGCCCGCCATCCGGGGGCCCCGTACTCCGGGTTCTCACTTCGGTTCGGGTCCAGCCAGGTGTAGGACGCGGTGCCCTTCAGTGTCGTTTCCCCGGCCTTCGTCTCGATCTTGAGCGAGCCGACGGAGAGCGGCAGGCGTTCGCTGAAGCCGGTAATCTGCGCCCAGAGGTTCATCTCGGCTTCGATGAGGCGGATGGAGCTGTCCGCCGACCGTTGTCCGCGAATGAACGCGGAACCCTCGGCGCGGTAGGAGAGATTCGGGGACTTGACATCGAGCGGTTGGACGATCGTCATCGTGAGGTCCACGGCTTCCGCGCTGACTTTCCCTTTCAGGACGGCTTCGCCGTCAACCGAGATCTTTTCCGATTTTCCAAGTGACCGGGAGCACCCGCCTGTGATCGTGATGTCCAGGAGGCCGGCCGCGGAATCGGATCGATCCGTCACCTTTGGGCACGACTCGGCAGCGGCGGTGGTCGTTCCTGTCTTGCCGCCGGTGGAGGCGCCGGAGGAAGAGCCGGTGGAACTGCCTGTCGATGCTCCGCCGGTGGAGCCGGTGGTCGTTCCGGTCGGTGGAGGTGGCGGCGGGGGAGGCGTCGTCGTGCCGCCAGGAGATGTCTGGAAGAAGGGGGAACGGCGCGGAGACTTGGATGGGGTGGTGGTACCGGTGATGATGGAGCAGAGCTGCGATCCGTACTCGGTCAGGATTCCCGAGCACGATTCTTCGTCGGACATCATGAGGGCTGCCTGATCGGAACACAGCATTCCTTTGTCGGCGTATTGACACGTGGAGGATAGGGAAGGGTTAGTGACGGACCCCGGACACGCGCACATCTTGGCGAACAACTCTCGGCACTTGGCACCGAGTTGAACGGCTTTCTGCCCCGAGGGACAGGTGCCCCCTGTGGTGGGTGTGCCGTCTTTCCCCGTCTGACTGTTGCCCGTGGCGCCTTTGGAGTCGAATTTGTTGATTGCTGTCTCGACTTCACCGAGGTCGATGCCCGGCAGGTTCAACATCATATTGGCCGCCTCGGCCTTGAAAGCCGAGTCCCATTCCTCCCTCGCTTCCGTGGCGTCGAACTTTCCCGCCAGATCCACGGGAAGCGGCTCCAGCCACCGGTAGGCATCCGATGCCTTCGTCAGCACCGCCGGCTGCACGCTTTGCTCGATGTTCTTGGCCTGCCCCTCCACACCCTTCGGCCCTTCATCCGTGGCGAGTGGAAGCTCGCAAGCGGCCAGGCCGAAGACGCATAAGGGTAGAACTAGGATTCGGAATGGGTTCATGACTTTCCCCCTTTCGGTTGCTCCCCTGCGGTTCCCATACGGGTTGGTGGAACAGATTACCTCTTCCACTCGGGGACATCAAGCGGTTGATATCGCGGTTCGGCCTCTATAGTCTTGCGGAGGAGTTCCTGTGGCAAAGGAGAACGCTTCCTATGAACGGCGCGGCGCGGCGGCGATCCTTCGTATTACCCGCCCGGAGCGGCGGAACGCGGTGGACAGCGCGACGGCGAAGGCCCTGTTGAGTCATTTCCGCGAATTTGAACGCGACGAATCCGCGCGCGTCCTGATCGTGACCGGAGACGACAAGGCGTTCTGCGCCGGATGGGACCTCAAGGCGGCGGATTCCGCAACCGATCCCGATGAAGGCCCGATGGGTTTCACACGGGTTTTCTCGACGAAACCGACGATCGCCGCGATCAACGGCTACTGCGTGGCGGGCGGGCTGGAAATCGCGCTCTGGTGCGATCTCCGCATCGCGGCAACCGATTCCGCCTTCGGCTGTTTCGAACGCCGTTGGGGCGTCCCGCTTTTGGATGGGGGCACTCAGCGGCTTGCTCGCGTGATCGGACTCAGCCGAGCACTGGAACTCATCCTTCTCGGGCGGGCCGTGGATGCGGAAGAAGCCCTTCGATTCGGACTGGCCAACGCGGTTGTTCCGCCGGCCCAGGTTTTGGAAAAGGCCGTCGAGTGGGCGGAACTCATCGCGTCGTTCCCGCAGGAAACGCTCCTCGCCGACCGCGAGGCCGCGATCAAAGGATTCGGGTTGCCGCTCGATCAGGGGCTCGCCCTTGAGCGCCGATTGGGGCTTCAAACCGTGGCGGTCGCCCTCAAGGGCGCGGCGCGATTCAGCGGTGGCGCGGGCCGGCATGGAGCAGGCGTGCCAGGAGGGCAGCGTCCCGACCCTCCAGCGGTGTCCAAGGATGGGCGCCGCAAGTAGGTCGGGGGAGTTCCGGATCTCAAGAAGTAAGCCGCGCTTTCCGTTTCCCACGAAGCGCGTGCTTTGCTACGCTTTCGCTCCATGAACAGAGCCGTATTTCTGGATCGCGACGGAACCGTTTGCGAAGAGGTGGGTTACGCCAATCACCTTTCCCGGATTCGACTCCTTCGCCCGTCCGCCGGCGCCATCCGCCGGCTGAACAAGGCCGGCTTCAAAATTATCATCGTTACCAACCAGGGCGGCGTGGCCAAAGCCTACTTTCCCGAGAGCTTTCTCGCCCAGGCGCACGGCTACTTGCGGGCAGAGCTTCGCAAGCGCGGGGCAAAGATCGATGACGTGTACTACTGCCCCCATCACACGGACGGCGAGGTGAAAAAGTACACGCGCAAATGTGAATGCCGGAAGCCCAGGACCGGCATGCTTCTGGCGGCCTCTCGGAAACACGGGATCGATCTCCGGAGCAGTTTCATGGTGGGCGACAAAGGCGTGGACGTGGAACTGGGCAAGAACGTTGGGGCGAAGGCGATCCTCGTGAGGACCGGTTACGGAGCCGGCGAGGTGGCGTTCAGAAAGAAATATTGGAAGGCCCGTCCGGACTACATCGCCGATGACCTCGCCGACGCCGCGCGCTGGATCCTGCGGAAAGGCCGCATGATCGTTCCACTCGCCGTCCCCGGAGCGAAGAGAAGGGGGCCGCGGAACGGCTCGTCCCGGAACCGGCGCTGATGGCGAAGCGGCGATCCGCTCCCGTTCGAAAGTCCGAACTCAACCGAATTCTTCGGGCCCTTCCGAAGCTCAAGGCCGGCGTGATCGGCGATCTGCTCGTGGATGAATACGTCGTCGGGCGCACGTCCCGCGTCTCCCGTGAAGCCCCGGTCCTGATCATCCGTTACCAGGAGTCACGGTCCGCCCTCGGCGGCGCGGCCAATACCGCGAACAACGTCGCCTCCCTCGGCGCCCGCGTGCGGCCGCTGGGCACGGTGGGGGAAGACGCCGCGGGGCGTTCCCTCACGGCGCAACTCCGGCAGGCGGGAATGGATACCTCCTGCGTGCTCGCCTCGGCGGAAACGCCCACAATCACCAAGACGCGAATCCTCGCGGGCGGACTTCACACCGCCGTCCAGCAGGTCATCCGGATCGACCGGGAACCGGACCAGGGTCCTCCTGCCGCCGTGGAGCGCCGGATTCTCCGCGAAGTGGACCGCCTGGTGAGGACCGTGGACGTGATCATTCTCTCCGACTACGGTTACGGCGTCCTCGGCGAGGCGGTGGTCGCCAGGCTAAATCAACACGCGCGCGAAAAAAAGCCGCCGATTTTTGTTGATGCGCAGAAAGATCTCTTGCGCTTCCGGGGGATGAAGGCCATCACGCCAAACGAACCGGAGGTAGAGGAAGCCCTCAAAGTGAAACTCTCGACGGACGATGAAACGATCCTCGCCGGGCGGACACTTCTCGAAAGATCGGGTCACGCCTGCGTAGTCATCACCCGCGGGCGGAAAGGGATGGCGGTGATCGAGCGCGGAGCCGAGCCGGTTCTGCTGGACGTTTTCGGGACGGATGAAGTGGCGGACGTAACCGGAGCCGGCGACACCGTGGTGGCGACGCTGGCCCTGGCCGTGGCGGCAGGCGCGGGCTGGCGGGAAGCAGCGGTCCTGGCGAATATGGCCGCGGGAATCGTCGTCACGAAATCGGGAACCGTCCCTATTACCCGCGCGGAGCTTTCAAAAGCCGTTTCGTCTCTGTAATATTCCCCCGATGCCCAGATTCTATGACCTTTCCAGTCATCGTCCCCTGAGCGAAGCGTAGGGGGGCGATGGTCCACAATAAGACGAGAGCTCAGAGGTAGGCCCGAATGGCTGAAGCGGTTGCGCACCGACCCAAACTTCGGTTCAAGCCGACGGACGAAACCCGCTTGAGTTCCGTCTCGGACCCGGCTAATGTGAGCAGCCACATGGCCAAGAAGCCATACACGGTAGTCGTAGCGGAGGACGATCCCGTTTCGGCCAAGATCCTCCTGAACGAGCTCCAGAAGGCTGGTTTCAAGGTCCAAGTATTCCCAAACGGGGGCGAGGCGATCCAGGCCATCAAGCAGAGCCCGCCCGACGTGGCCATTCTCGACCTGATGATGCCGAAGCTTCACGGATTCGAGGTCTGCCGCATGATCAAGACCGACGCGGCGCTGAAATCGGTGAAAGTGATGATCCTGACGGCGCGTGCCTACAAGCCGGACCAGGACAAGGCCATGGAGCTGGGCGCCGATGGATTCGTGCTCAAGCCCTTCGCGCCAAACGAAATTATTGAAAAAATCCGCAAGCTGGCGGGCGGATGAGCGCGGGTCACCACACTCCGGCTGAATCGACCCCGGGTTTTTTCCGCGTCAAGTTCTGGGGAACACGCGGATCGATCGCCACACCCGATCCGGCCTGTCTCGGATACGGCGGCAACACGGCCTGCACCGAAGTTCGCGTGGATGGCGAGGTGATCGTGATCGACGTGGGCACGGGAGGTCGATTGCTTGGCTCCGCGTTGGCGAAAGAGTACGTGGGCAGGGAGTTCACCGTCCACCTTCTCATCACGCACACGCATTGGGACCATATTCAGGGCTTCCCCTTCTTCCTGCCGGCGTATCTGCCCACGGTAAAGCTGAAGATCTACGGCCCGGCGGGAACCGACAAGCCCATCGAGAAACTGTTCCGGGACCAGATGGACACTTCCTATTTCCCGGTGCCGCTGACCGACTTGTCATCATCCATTGAATTCAAGAACCTCCGCGGGGGGGACGAATTCGATATCGGGCCGATGCGGGTGAAGGCCTTCTACCTGAACCACCCCTGCATGGCGCTCGGCTACCGGATCGAGGCGGGCAAGAAATCGATGGCCTACATCACGGATCACGAGCCCTACCGCCATCTCCTGTTCCGCCAAAATCCGCTGGCGACACGGCTTGCGAATCGCGAGCAGATCGAGCGGCTCGATCACGGCTTGGTGGAGTTCGTTCAGGGCGTCGATCTCTACGTGTGCGAAGGCCAGTACACCAAAGAAGAGTATCCGCAGAAAATCGGATGGGGCCACACCTGCCTGGACGATTTGGTTCAGTACGGCATCGACGCGAAGGTGAAGAAGATGCTCCTCATCCACCATGATCCGATGCACGACGACGGATTTGTGGACAAAATGGTGGCCCACGCCCAGCAGCTCATCAAGAAATCCGGCCAGCCCATCGAATTCGCAGGCGCCCGCGAAGGCTTCGAAATCAACCTGATCGGCTGATCCGTTTCTCCTTTTCGGCGAGCCCGCATAACTTCCCTTCTATCTCCAGAGCGTAGACTCGCAGGAGGGCACGTTCCGGATCCAGTACCGCGTGGTAGCGGATATCTTCCGTTCCGGCGGTGCGGATGAAGAGTTCGGTCGAGTTCTTCTTGTCGATGAGTTCAATGCCTTGAATGGCGGCGATCGGGAATACACAGATCCGCTTCCGCGCGCTTCCGGCGGTGAGATCCACAATGGCCGACCCCACGATTCCGCCGAACTCCAAGACCGGCTTCCCCTCCCCGTGACTGACTTGGTAAAAATGGGCGGAGAGGTCCGTTTCCCATCGGGAAAGGGTCCGGACGAAATCTTCAACAACCTCCGAGGGAAAGTGCTCCGCCGCGACTTTCCTAATCCTCTTGCTCAGGAGTTCCAACGACCTACTTCTCTCCGCGGGGGATGATGACGGGTGATCCTGTCTCCACGTAAGTGCGGAAGAACTCCTGGACTTGGCGGGAGGCGCGGTCGTCCTCGAAGACGACCCAGTGGCGCCCCTGTTCGTATTGCTGGTCGCCGCCCGTGAGCTTGACACCGGTCGGAACGGATACATTCAAAGAAACCGGGGGCGTCAACGGCTCCCTGCCCAACACTTGGAGGAACGGCACGTCCTTCATGAGAGGCGTGAGCATATCCACGCCGAGTGCTACGGCCAGAGCTTCGTTAGTGGAGGGAGGCAGATAGACGTCCTTGAAGCCCTCTGTCATGAAGACATGCTTGGGCGCGTCGGTATTGATCATCACGTAGGGAGCATAGTTCACTGGATCGACCGGCTCGGTGACGGATTGAAAGAGTGTGAGGAGAAAGTAGAATTCGTCCACCGGCTCGCCCGCCACGCCGAACCAGGATTTCAACGTCTCCCCCGCTTGTTCGGGGGTCACCCCGAGGAGGTCGGCGATTTCATCATCGCCCTTGAACAGCCGGTCCTTCACGAAATAGATCATGTTTCCACCCGAGCCGCTGAGCATCGCCGCCTTCACGTCCGGGTCGATCATGAGGTACGGCACGCCGGTCGTCGTCCCCTGCGAATGGCCCATGAAAAGGATCTTGTTGGCATCGAACGTGATGGGTAGTTTCTGGGTTGTGATCTCGGCGGGCACGACGAGCTTCCGGACGAGCAGCGATGTTTCAAGCGTATCGAAAGCGGCCTGACGGAGCAGATCGAGTGAGGAATTCACGTTGGTGAGATTCACCGTGAGCATGATGGCGGGGACATCGGAGGGATTTCGCGCGCCGTGGAGCGGTTGATCGATCGCGATGACCGCCGTATCGATCTGGGCGAAAAGGCACGGGAGGTCTTCATTCACGAAACTGAACCGGTCGCCTCCGGTTCCGTGCATGTAGATGACAACGGGGAAGCCGGTTGACGGCGGTGCGGATTTCGGGAGCGAGAGGCCGAACGAAAGAGTTTCTTGCGTTTGGGGCTGAGGGGTTCCGTCCGGTGCGAGGACAAAGATCCCGGTTCCGGGGTCGGCGTAAGGCGCAGGTCCTGAGAGGAAGTTCGGTTCCTGGAACTTCCCTTCGTAAAGGTCGAAACATTCACTCGCCTTCTTGAGTTTCTTGGTTTGGATACTCGTGGCAGTTGGGGAGGGCAACTGGCGCAGGTACTCGGCCCCCTTCAGGAGTGGACCCAGCACGTCCTGGGTGGTGAATACAGCCGCGGCAGCGATGTCGTCGCCCTTCGCCAGCACGCGGGACCGAACGAACTTGAGGTCGGTGGCAAGATGGCCCTGCTCGGCTTGGAGGAAGGTTTCCATCGAGCCCAGGCTGAGCCCGTCGGCGTCTTCGACAGTTCGCGTGAGAACGGCGGCGTATCGGGAGGCGGGGCGCATCGGGAACCCCGGGAACGGGAGCAGCACGAGCGTATTCGCGGGCGAGAACTTGGTGGACTCCTTCAGAAACTTGATTAGAAGGGGTACTCGTTCGCCGAGATACGGGGAAGTGGGATCGACATTGACCAAGAGCGCCGACGAACCGGGGAGCAACGTATCGAGCGGCGTTTGCGGCAGTGTTGTTTCATCCAGCGGAGCGTTGAAATAGAAATAGACCGCCCCGCTCGTGCCGAATGCGCGGAAACGCGTTTCCACCTGCGGTAGAAACAACCTCAGAAGCAGATTCTCGTTTCGGCCCGGCAGCCGCGAGAGATCGACAAGCCCTTGCGCGTTCAATCTGGTGTCGTCCGGAAACGGCGCCGCGAAAAAATCCTCGGCAAGTCGCACCGGCTCGTAGTTCGCCCTCGTCGGGTTCTTCGCCGGATTATTTTCAGCCCCGCATGAGATTGCCACAACAGACGCGAATAGGCTGGCTGAGAAACGAAGGCATTTCATGAGGCCATTCTACGGTCTGGGGCCTTCCTTGCAAGAGTGGAGAAGATAATCGATCATGGGGAAGAAGATGCCCGAACCTCCCGCTGAACGGAATCGGGAATGCGAGAGTGGGCCGAAAGGAGGCGAAACATGGAACAACCAAATCAGCTCGGCAACACGGGCGCATATGCCCCCTGCCCTTGCGGGAGCGGCAAGAAGGTCAAGTTCTGCTGCGGATTGAAGGAAGACGTCGATCCGGAGAAGCCCGCTTCAGCTTCTGCGCAAGTCGAGAGCAAACGACCTCCAGCTTCACCGACACGGGGAAAGTCGGGCCCCTCCGACGCCTTCATCGGCTACCGACACGGGAGACGCAAAGTCTGAGAGGAGGTCGTCCGCTCCCGCCTGTAACGCCGCTTGCCTTGCAAGGGTGAAGCGATGAGAATGCGGCGATGTCGAAAGCCGGGGCGCTCCTCAAACAGGTCCGGTTCGTGCTCGTCCGGCCTCAAACGCCGGGGAATATCGGTTCGACGGCGCGAGTCCTGACGAACTTCGGCTTCACCCATCTCTCCCTCGTCGAACCGGCCGCGGCGCTCGATCATGAAGCGGTGAAGTTCGCCGTCCACGGAAAATCTCTTCTGATGAAGGCGCGCCGCTGTGCGTCGCTGGAAGACGCGGTGGGCGGTGATCACGTGGTGATGGGCATGACCCGCAGGCTCGGCCATCGGCGGAGACATCACTACCTCACTCCGGAGCAGGCCTGCGCGATGGTGCGGGACGTCGTCGCCTCTTCCCGCGTTTCGATCCTCTTCGGGCCGGAGGATGACGGACTGTCCAACGACGATCTCCGGTTCTGCCATTGGCTGGTCACGATCCCGTCTCCCTCGACGCACAATTCGATGAATCTCTCGCATGCCGTGGCGGTGATGGCCTACGAACTGGCGCACCAGATCTCCGAAGGACGCGTCTATTCCCGCGCCACCGCCTCGGAAATGGAATCATTCTTTCAACACCTGCTTACCGTCCTCCACCAGATCCGCTTTCTGAAAGCCCACGATCGTCACCGGATGATGATGAAGTTCCGGCATATCTTTCACCGCGCCGGACTGGACCAGAAGGAAGTGAAGACGCTCCACGGCGTGCTGAGTCAGATTCAGTACACGCTCGGCGTGCGCAAGGGGATCGACTTGAAGAGTTCGGCAGAAGCTGATACCTGAGAGCGTACCGCACAGGGCTCATCGTGGATATTTGCGTTATTGGAACCGGATACGTCGGTCTCGTCACGGGCACATGCCTGGCCGAGACGGGCAACCGCGTCGTCTGCATGGACATCGACGAAAAGCGGATCCGCTCGCTGGAACACGGCCAAATCCCCATCTTCGAACCCGGCCTCAAGGAGCTGGTAACGCGGAACGTGAAGGAAGGGCGGCTCCGATTCACCACGGATCTTCGCAAGTCGCTCGATGGCGCGCTCCTCTGTTTCATCGCGGTGGGGACACCGCCCCTCAAGAGCGGCAAGTCGGATTTGTCGGCGATGTTCCGCCTGGCGCGGGACATCGGGAAATATCTGACTCAATACACGATCGTCATCGTGAAGAGCACCGTTCCCGTGGGCACTACGATGAAGGTGAAGCAGATCATTCAGAAATCGGCCCGATCCGATTTCGCCGTCGCCATGAACCCCGAATTTCTCAAAGAGGGCAGCGCCGTCGATGATTTCATGCGGCCGGATCGGGTGGTCGTCGGCGTGGAGCGCGATGACGTGGCCGGCATTCTGAAACGGCTCTACGCGCCTCTGGTCAGAACCGAACATCCCATCATCGTGATGGACATTGCCAGCGCCGAGCTGACGAAGTATGCGGCCAACGCCTACCTGGCCACCCGCATCTCCTACATCAACGAAGTCGCCAACATATGCGAACGCGTGGGGGCGGACATCGAGATGGTACGCAAGGGGATGGGCGGCGATGCCCGCATCGGTTACCAGTTTCTTTTTCCCGGCGTCGGATACGGCGGCTCCTGTTTCCCGAAAGACGTCGATTCGCTCGCGCACTTCGCCAAGGCGGCCGGCTACCGTCCCGACCTTGTGGGTGCTGTCAATTCGGTCAACCGGAGACAGAGACAAATTCTCTTTCAGAAGGTCGTGAGACATTTCAAGGGCTCCGTGGCGGGGAAGACATTCGCCGTGTGGGGTCTCTCCTTCAAACCCAAGACGGACGACGTGCGGGAGGCGCCCTCCATCGACATCATCCGCTTGCTCCTCCAGGCCCGGGCGAAAGTCCGTGTATACGATCCCGTCGCCATGCCGAACACGCAGAAAATATTCGGCCACCGACTGCAATACACGAAGAAGCCCCTTGAAGCCGCCCGAGGAGCGCATGCGCTTCTCATCCTCACCGAATGGCAGGAGTTCCGATCGCCCGATTTCGCCCAGCTCCGCGAGACGATGAAGTCCTGGGCGATTTTCGACGGGCGGAATCTTTTCGACCCGGCCGTGATCCGCAACGAAAAATTCTTCTACTACGCCTTCGGACGTCCGCCGGTGACCGGTTCGCGGGCTTCGAGCTGAGGCCCCATGGCGAAGGGTCGGGTCGTCATCACCGGAGGGGCCGGTTTTATTGGCTCCCATCTGTGTGAGGAACTGATCCGGCGCGACTACGACGTCACGTGCATCGACAATCTCCTCACCGGCGATCTGGCCAACATCCAGCCCCTCTTTGGAAATCCGAAGTTCATGTTCATGAAAATGGACGTGACGAACTTCATTCACGTGCCGGGGGAGGTGAACTACATCCTCCATTTTGCCTCGCCGGCTTCGCCGGTCGACTATCTCCGGCACCCCATTCCAACGCTCAAGGTCGGCGCGCTGGGTACGCACAAGGCCCTGGGCCTCGCGAAAGAAAAGAGAGCTACGTTTTTTCTTGCCTCCACCTCCGAGATTTACGGCGATCCGCTCGTGCATCCTCAACCCGAGTCATACTGGGGGAACGTGAACCCGATCGGACCTCGCGGCGTGTACGATGAGGCGAAGCGCTTTGCCGAGGCCCTATCGATGGCCTATCACCGGAACCACAAGATCGACGTCAAGATCGTCCGCATCTTCAATACTTACGGCCCGCGGATGAGGCGGGAGGACGGCCGCGCCGTGCCCACGTTCATCAACGAAGCTCTGGCGGGCCAACCGATGACGATCTTCGGCGACGGAAAGCAGACGCGAAGCTTTTGCTTTGTGACGGACCTGGTGGATGGAATCCTCCGGCTTCTCTTCTCCGATTTCAACGGCCCCATGAACCTCGGCAACCCGGCGGAGTACAGCATTATGGATCTGGCCCGCATGATCGCCAAGCTCGCGGGCGTCCCGGAGAAATTCCGAAACCAGCCGCTGCCGGTGGATGACCCGAAGGTTCGACGCCCGGACATTTCCCTGGCGACGCAGAAGCTGGGGTGGTCCCCCCGCGTGCCCGTCGAGGAGGGCCTGAAGGTCACGATCGACTACTTCCGCAAGAGCGCTTCGCCCTCGGGGCGCCCGATTGAATGAAGCCTCGGCGCAAATCGTACGCAGGCTCAAGCCTGCGCCTACCTAGGACTCACCTCTTGGGTAGCCGCGGGCTTCAGCCCGCGTCATTGCGTTGGGGGCTTTAGATGATCCCTCCCGAGCGGATACGCAACTTCTCCATCATCGCCCACATCGATCACGGGAAGTCCACCTTGGCGGATCGCATCCTGGAACTGACCGGGGCCGTGTCCAAACGCGAAATGCGGGCGCAATACTTGGACAGCATGGACCTCGAGCGCGAACGCGGAATCACGATCAAAGCTACGCCGGTTCGGCTCGAATACAAGGCAAAGGACGGTCAAATCTATCGCATGAATTTGATCGACACGCCCGGCCACGTCGATTTTTCCTACGAAGTGTCCCGCTCGCTTGCCTGCTGCGAAGGGGCGGTGCTCGTGGTGGACGTCTCCCAGGGCGTGGAAGCCCAAACCCTGGCCCACGCGAACATCGCGATGGAGTTGGGCCTGGGTCTGCTCCCGGTTCTGAACAAGATCGATTTGAAAAACGCGGATCCCGAACGGGCGTGCCGCGAGATCGAAGAACTCCTGGGGCTCGACACGGCGGACCACGTGCGTTGCAGCGCAAAAGAGGGGGTGGGCATTCAGGACGTTCTCGAAAGCGTCATCCGGCTGATCCCTCCCCCCAAAGGAGACCGATCCGTTCCGCTCCGCGCGCTCCTGTTCGACAGTTGGTTTGACGATTTCCGCGGCGTGATCGTCGTGGTGCGCGTATTCGAGGGGCACATCACCCCCGGGAAAACGATTCTCTTCATGTCCAATCAGAAAACCTACTTGGTCGAGGAGGTGGGCATCTTCGCTCCAAAGCCGGTAAAGGCCGACCGGCTTGACGCCGGAGATGTGGGCTACATCATCGCCGGGATTCGGGAGGTGCGCGACACGAGAGTGGGCGACACGGTGACCGAGAAGGAACGCCCGGCCTCGGTGCCTTTCCCGGGATTCAAAGCCCTGAAACCGATGGTGTACGCAGGCTTGTACCCCGTGGACTCGAACGACTATGAAGACCTGCGCGATGCCGTGGAGAAACTGCGGCTGAACGATTCCTCGTTCACCTACGAGCCGGAAAATTCGGTGGCGCTCGGATTCGGCTTCCGCTGCGGATTCCTCGGGCTGCTCCACATGGACGTGGTTCGGGAGCGGCTTGAACGCGAGTTTGGACTCTCCGCCGAAGGATCGCTCATCTGCACCGCGCCGACGCCCCTCTTTGAAGTGATGAAGACCGATGGGGAGATCCTCCGCGTGGACAATCCGAAGAAGATGCCGGACGAGAGCCAGATCGAGCTCGTTCAGGAGCCGATCGTGCTGGCCACGATTCACGTGCCGACGCCGTACGTGGGTGCCGTACTTCAGCTCTGCGAATCGGTGCGCGGCGTTCAGAAAGAGCTCAAGTATCCCACACCCGACCGCGCCATGGTCCTCTACGACTTGCCTTTGAATGAAATCATGGCAGACTTCTTCGACCGGCTGAAGTCGGTGTCGAAGGGATACGCTTCGCTGGACTATGAATTCAAGGAATTTCAGGAAGCGGAGATGGTGAAAGTGGACATGCTGCTGAACGGCGAGCCCGTCGATGCCCTTTCGTTCATCGTGCACAAGCGGCGGGCCTACGATGAGGGGCGGGACATCGCGGAGCGCCTGCGAAAGCTGATTCCTCGCCAGCAATACGAGGTGGCAATTCAGGCGGCGATCGGCGGCAAGATCATCGCCCGGGAGAACGTGAAGCCGTTCCGGAAGGACGTGACGGCGAAATTGTACGGCGGCGATATAACGAGAAAAATGAAAGTCTTGAAGAAACAGAAGGAAGGCAAGAAACGGATGAAGATGGTCGGCCGCGTCGAGGTTCCCCAGGAGGCCTTTCTGGCGCTGCTGAGGAAAGGTCAGGCGTAATGCGGAAGAAATCGGTCTTTCGGGAGTACTTGGAGTCGTTCGCTTTTGCGGTGGTGGTGGCCCTGCTCATCCGCACATTCATCGTCCAGCCTTTCAAGATCCCGTCTTCCTCCATGGTCCCGACACTCCTCGTTGGAGACCACATTCTCGTGAACAAATTCCTCTATGGAACGAAACTTCCATTCAGCCCGGCGCGCTTCCTCCGGTGGAGGGAACCCTCGCGCGGCGACGTGGTCGTGTTCAAGTACCCCAAGGACCACAGTGTCGATTTCATCAAGCGATTGGTGGGCCTCCCGGGCGAGCGATTGGATATCTGCCCCAAGAGAATTCTGTTGGATGGCACTCCGCTGAATGATGGCTGGGGGCACTACGAACTGGATGAAGGCGGATTTCTCCTGGAAGGGACCTTTGCGGCGGCCGACTGCGTGCCCCTTGTGGTTCCATCGAAGGGCATGGGTGTCGAGTACACCGCCTCGCAGGTGCGCGTCAATCAAGAGGCCCTTAGCGACCAGGGGAGCCGTTTCGTGCGAGAGGCGATCGCGGTGGAGGAAACGGATGCGGGAACGGCGGTCGTGACGGAAGATCATTACTTCATGATGGGAGACAACCGAAACAACTCGCGCGACAGCCGCGCGTGGGGCTTCGTGAAAAACCGGGAAGTCGAGGGAAAGGCTTTTCTCATTTACTGGTCCTGGGACAAGGAGAAAAAACGCGTCCGCTGGGACCGTATCGGCAACCGGATCCGGTAGACGATTTCCGTGGGCCCGGCCCTGGCCCTCCTGCCGATTCTTTTCCTTGGCGGTCCACGTTCCACCCTGTCCTTCTGCGAACCGACTCGTCTGACCGCTGATCTCGAATCCGGCGCGCGCGAGGCCGCTGAAAACCTGCGTCGGGAGGAGAAGCCCTACAGCAGCCTGGAGGACCGTGCGCGGTGGAGGAGCGTCTTGCCGGCGGTAACCTTTCGGTCGAGTTTCTCGGAACGGACGGCCACCGCCACCGGATCGGGGACACGCTTCTACTCCGAAATCGATTCGGAAACCGTCCTCACATCATCCAGCGAGAGCGGCCTCGTGAATCAGCGGACCTCTCCGACGGGCGTCACCGTAACCGCGACGTGGAATCTCATGCCTTTGTTGTTCTCTTCCGGTGAGAACGCCGCGCGCGTATTCCGCAGGGAATCCTACATGCGATCCCGAAGGCGTAGCCGGGAACTGCTGGAAGCCGTCGAAACGGCGCGGGGCGCGATCCGCCGTGTCGAAATGGGCGCGGGTTCCCCGGTGTTGGAGTGTATTGAAGCTCAGGCGGCTGTGGAAAAGATCAGGCACCGAAATTGAAAGCCGATGGCTGAAAGCTGGTCCGCCTCAGGCGGACTGAGCGCTGAATGCTGACGGCTGTTTACCTCACGAAAGGAGGATCCGATGAACCACTACCTGTGGGTTGCCGCGATGGCGGCGTGGTTGATGTCGGTCCGGGGGACTTTCGCGCAGGAGTCGAATCCTGTTGATTCGCTCCTCGCAGAAACACCGCCGGTATCCGACGTAGTCGAGGCGGCGCTCCGCCATGCGGACGTGTTCCGGGGCGGGGTCAACCGATGGCAAACCCGATCCCGGGCCAAGGCCGTCCTGCCCGTGTTCGAGGTCTCCGTATCGAGAAACGTGGGCGACGGCACTTCGGTTGATACCTCGCGGACGATCTTCGGATCGGCGTCCACCGAGACCAGCCCGGGCCAGTTCGGGAACATCATCGAAGGTCCGGATGACCGCACGCTTCGCCAGTCGAAAGACGAGGGAAAGACACTGCGGTTCGCCGCGCGATGGTCGTTGGATGAGATGATCTTCAATCCCGACGAACTTCGCGCCGCACGGGAGGCGCAGAATCTCGTCGATCTCCGCGGCGGATTGTCGCGTCAGGTGGTGGACCTCTACTACACCCGCCTCAAACTGCTCGCCCTGCTTCGACTCCCGAGCGGACTGGGCCTCGTGGAGAGAACGGACAAGCAGCTCCAAGCCGACCGCGCCTCCGCCGAGCTCGACGCCCTCACCGGCGGCTTCTTCGCCCAGGAACTGAAGCGGTTGAAAAAGAAGTAGCGTAAAGCGTTCAATCCCCCGCGCGCTTCCCCCTCATGGGGAGTGAAAGAACCTTCCCCTCTCCCCGAGCGGGAGAGGGGGAGGGGGCTGATCGCCGTCGAGGCTGACACAAGGGAACTCCAGCAGATTTCAGAAGTTCTCGATTTGATTCTCGTCGGCTGGCAGGCCGAGCAGTGTGGTGATAGGATGCGCATCGATACATGACCCAGGGGGACGAAAAGAGTTAGACGGTTGAACAAAAGACCGTACCCTATTGGCGCTACAATATCAGGGCACAATGGCAAGTTAATCAATGGTTAGGCAGCTTCAATGAGCGGCAAGAAATTGACTCAGCACCGCGGAGAACTCTCCCTTGCGATGATCGCGGAGGGAATAAACGCAGCTCGCGCAAATGCAAGGCGCCTGCTTGATGATGCGAAGACTCTGCAAGATGCGGGTCGAACGCACAGCGCTGTGGCACTCGCCATCCTTAGCATAGAAGAGTCAGGGAAGATCTCGATCCTCCGGCAGATGGTGTTATGCGAGAGCGAAACAGAATGGCGGCACGCGTGGAAGGACTATCGTAGCCACACAAGTAAGAACACGGCGTGGATCCTCGGCGAGCTTGCCGCAAAGGGATATTGGGGTCAAGGCTTTACTTGCCACATAGTGGCCGTTGGAACCGCTTGGAACGGGCGCATGGGCACCGGCGCATAACTCGAGCGGTCGGGGCTAGACACGGGGCGTGACACATCTGGACGAGGATTGCGCGGAGTTTTGAGGTTGAGGGTGGAGCCGGAGGCAGTGGGAATCGGACGAATAAACGCGGCCAGCGGGCGGACGTGCGGAAGTTCGTTGGCGGTCAGCGGGTCCCAACTTGCTCGGTTCGGATAAGCAGTTCGGCGGGGGTAACGATCTCGATCCCTTCGTGCGTCCCCAGGACAAGCAGATCCTTGTCGCCCGTCACCAGTATATCCACCCTCGCCTTAACAGCGGCGGCCAGGATCGCATCGTCGTCCGGATCACGACAAACCCGCGGGGGGTCGCCCTCAGCGTCAACGACCTCACAAAATCTGCGGATGTTCGCGATGCGCGCGTCGGCCTCCGGCCCCGCGTGCCCGACCTTGGGCAGATGCTCCTTGAGTTCATCGAGCACCTGCGGGCTCACCACACTTTGGAACGTTCGCAAGGCCGCATGCGCCAGCAGACGGTGGCAGACCCCCAGTGTCGCAAAGGCTGAAAAGAGCACATTGGTATCGAGGAAAACCCGGCTGCGTGTGGCCGGTGAGCGCCCCGGTGCTCGACCTTGCCCGGCCAAGCGGGGCGGCGCCAAGATGGCAAAGCGGTTCCGCGACTGGCCGGATGCCACCAAGCGGGGAGACCCTCAGGAAACCATGTCGAAGATCTGCTCTTCCGAGACGATCCCGCGGGCCGCGGCCCTCTTGCGCGTTTCAGCAGCCAGCTCCTCGAACTCCTGGAGAGCCAGCTGTCGTTGGAGAGCTTCCCGGACAATGGCGCTCCGTGGGAGCCTCCGCTTCCTGGCGACGGCGGAGAGTTGTCGGACAAGGTCTTTGGGGAGGCGAACGGTAATCGCGGCTTCCATGTCTGACAATGTAATACAACCCGGGTGCGGTGTCAATGCCGTCGGGTCCGAACGGGATCTGCACGGCTGGGGTCAGGCGTGGGGGTTGATACTTTGGGTCCAGCGTGTTTCGACAACCCTTGGGGCAGCACGGACTATCCTGATCCTGAAATCGTGATTGCGAGCATTCTCTCGATGCCTCGATACTGTGAAAGTATCAGGTCCCATGCCTGACCGCATGACCCCCTGACCCATGACTTGGAGTGTCCCGAGCGCGGAAATCCAGAAACCTGATCGGGGGGATTGCTTGCCATTACCCCGGTAATGTGAGATAAGAGGCTCATGCCCATCGCGCAATCCAGGCTGACCGCCCAGGGGCAGATCTCGGTGCCCGCGGAGGTGAGGCGGAAACTCGGGGTCGGACCCGGCTCGATCCTGGAATGGGACGAAGCGGGCGAGAAAATCCTGGTCCGGCGGTCGGGGCGGTACACCTCGGAAGACATCCATCGGCAGATTTTCGCCGGGAGCGCGCCGCGGCGTCGGAGCACCGCAGAGATCAAGGAAGGCATCCGCCGGCACATTCGGAAGAGACATGCGGGCGGTTGACACGAATGTTCTCGTCCGACTGGTGACCCGGGACGATCCGGAGCAAGTGGCCGCCGCGGAGTCGTTCGTGGAGCGCGGCGCTTGGGTCTCCCATCTTGTCTTGGTGGAGCTGTTGTGGGTGCTGGAATCTGTGTATGGGATTGGGCCGCGTGAACGCGCTATGACCGTGGAAATGCTACTCCATCACGACCGGTTGACGATCGAGGGTCCGAACGTGGTTTCCGCGGCGCTTGCGGTCTTTCGACGCAAGCCATCCCTGGGCTTTTCGGACTGCCTGGTGCTGGAGACCGCCCGAACAGCCGGGCACCTGCCCCTGGGAACCTTCGATCGCGCGCTCGGGAGAATGGACGGGGCTCAGCGACTGGCGTAACGCGGCCCAGCGATGTCCACCGCCTCCGGCGAAGACCCTCAAACGCGAAGATTCCTCTCAAACGGTGTTTGACGCACCCCCGGTGGGCCGGTAGAATCCGCCTGTGGGGAACAGGGTTGTTGTCTACACAGCGAGCCTCTGACCGTATTGCATCAAGGCAAAGGCTTTGCTGAAAAAAAGGAATGTCCCGTTCACGGAGATCAATATGGGTTGGGACGGACCCCTCTGGGATGAATTGGAGAAAAAATCCGGCATGACCACCGTGCCTCAAATCTATCTCGACGATACCTGCATCGGGGGCCATGATGAACTCAAGGCCCTCATCGATTCCGGTCGCTTCGAAAAGGTGTTCGCCTCCGTTCTGAGATCGTCATGAGCGCCCGACCGATTGGCCGCATGGAAGCCGCCGGAGCCGGCCGGGTTTCTCCGGGTAAGATCCTCGTCGTCGATGACGATGCCGCCCTTTGCGACACACTGAAGGATGTCTTCACGGGCGATGGTCATCACGTGGGGATAGCCCGGGACGGGAAGGCGGGGCTCCGCGAGCTTGCGAACGATCATTACGACGTCGTCATCACCGATCTCAACATGCCCGAGATGGAAGGATTGGAACTGCTCTCCCACATCCGTAAGAGTCAGTTCGACGTCTGTCCCATCGTACTCACCGGCTTCGGAACCATCGAGGCCGCGGTGGAATCGATGAAGCTGGGGGCCTACGACTACGTGCTGAAGCCGTTCAACGTAAACGAATTCCGCGAGGTCGTCTGGAAATGTCTGGCGCGGGTTCGCGAGGAACGGGAGCACCCGATTCGCGTCGACCGGCTCAAAGCGGAGACGGCGGAGGGCCTCCTTGAAGCCTTGGAAGCCAAGGATCGATACACGCGCGGCCATTCGGAGCGCGTGGGCCGATACGCCCGGATTCTGGCCGAGGGGCTCAATTTGGGTGACGGAGACGTGCGCCTGATCGAACAGGCGGGGCGGCTCCATGACATCGGCAAGATCGGAGTGCGCCTTGAACACCTCAACAAGAGGGGCCCCCTCACGGTCGACGAACACGAGCTCTACAAGCTGCATGTCTCCTATGGAAAGACAATTCTGGACGTCATCACGCCGTTTCGGAACCTGTCGGAAATGGCCTATCACCACCATGAACGATTCGATGGCAATGGGTATCTTGCGGGTGTTCAGGGCGCCGACATTCCGCTCGGTGGACGCATCCTCGTCATCTGCGACGGGTTCGACGCCATGACCTCCGACCGACCCTACCGCTCGCGTCTGCCTCTGGGTGTGGCGGTGCAGGAGCTTCTGCGCTGCTCAGGAACGCAGTTCGATCCTGACCTGGTTCAGGTGTTCGTGCGAAGACTCAAAGAGCTTCACCGTCCGGAAGAACTCGAACCGGAAGAGATCGTCATCGCCCGGGAAAGCTCGAAGGGCGGCCTCGGACCGCTGATCTTCACCAAGCGCGCGGTGGATGAGGGTGAAATCCCTGAGTGGGAATCCGACGGCCGGAAGACCGTGCCGTTCGAACGATACTAAAAGGAGTCACCACGTGCCGATCTATGAATATGTCTGCAAGAAATGCGATCAGGAATTTGAGGAGTTGCTTCGATCAAGGGATGAAGTGGTCAAGTGTCCCGGCTGCGGAACGAAGAAGGTGTCCCGCCGGCTCTCGATCGTCGGTTTCAAGAGCGGAAGCACGTTCGTGTCGGCGAGCGGCGGCGGCGGCTGCGGCAGTGGGAGTTGCGGCGGCGGTTCCTGCGGATCCTGCTCGCACTAGGCCGCAAGTACCCTGAGACACGCCCGCGCGGCGAGTCGGCCGGCGAGCGCTTCCCCATCCAGACCCCAATAAGGAAATATCTCCGGAGCGGCAAAGAAAAGATTCGACCAGTGGCTCCTGAGGGTCAATCCCACCGGCGAGTCTTCATGCTTCGGATCCATCCGGTAAACGACATTCGTGTTCCCCAGGAAATTCCGGGCAAACGTGAGGGAGTCGTGCCACCCCACGCACCTGATTTTCCCCTCGGCGAAAGGCATCAGATCGTGAAGGCGGCGCAACACCTGATCCCGAGCGTGGGCGGCGGCGGTCTCAAACTTTTCCATGTCCTCCGCCGGGAGGAAGACCGTGGCGGTAACCGGAACTTCGTTCATTTCGGAAGTGGGATGGACAGCGAGCAAGAAACACTCGGTCCAATCCTTCAAGTCGGGCGACGCAATGGAGCTTTTGGCGCCGGGAGGTTCCTCGCCCAGATGGCAGGCCAGATACGGACCGATGCCCACGGGCACTACGTCCATAAGGACCCGGAAATGTATCGACAGACGGACGTATTTCGGCGCGAGAAAGAATGAAGCGATCCGGCTTCGGACGGGATCCTCGCCGGCAACCCGCGCAAACTGGAGATAGCCGGCGGCCCAAACGTAGGATCGTGCCTGGATGGGCCCATTCCCCTCGTGCAGATCGACGGCCTTGACCCGATTCCCCTCGGCGAAAACGTACTTCACTTCTGCACCCGCCACGTCCCCACCCATCTCCTTGACCATCTCGGCAAGATCGGTGAGGAATCCGCTCCTTCGCCCCTCGAAATAAAACGTGTCGAGTTGGGGATGAGCCAGCACCCCGATGGCAGCGTGAAAGTCGCCTTGGGGGTGGTAGAGCTGGCTGAAGGGAAGCAGAAGCAGGTTCAGATCGTGGATGAGCGAAGGGGGAAGTCCCGCGGATTCGGCTGCTTTCGTGAGCGTTGGCATCCGATCCTCCATGGCGGTTTTGACTTTCCGCTTGGTCCGATCCCACAGACCCTTCGGTTCGGCATCCGGGGCGAGATTCAGGCGCTCCATGGCCGTCTTCCGGACCTGGGAGAGGGCTTCAAGGAGTGCGCGCAGCCCCTCCTCGCCTACGGAGTGGTAGCGTCCCAGCGCTTCGAGAATCTGCTCCTGCTTCGGCGGGAAACTGATCCGGTGATCGGGCAGGAGAAGCTGCATCGCGGGCTCGACCGGCATGATGCCCCGCATTTTGTAGACGGGGACGTTCATCTCGCGCAGACCTTTTTCGAGATTGCGCCCCGCGGATAGGCCCCATAGAACGGGAGGGCCGTGCTCCAGGACCACTCCATCGGCCTGCGACTCCCAGGGAATGGTCTTCAGGAGGAGAACGCGCTTCTTCTTTCGGAGCAGAATCCCCGCGGTGATGAGTCCACCGATAGTGTTGCCAATAACAACGCAGTCGTAGGACGACTTCACGGTTTCTTCTCGAAATTGCGACGAACCGCGGGCTGGATCAGATTGGGAGCGGGACTCACAGTCGATTCGGATATCGTCACCTTGCGTCCTTCGATGCGCAGCCGTCCCTCGGCGTAGAGCTGTATCGCTTCGGGATAGATCTGATGCTCGAGAGCGTGAATCCGCGCCTCCAGCGTCTCTTCGGAGTCGGTTTCAAGAATCGGGCATTCCGCCTGGATAATGATAGGGCCGGCATCTACCTGCTCTTCGACGAAATGGACCGTGCAACCGGTGACCTTGACCCGGTGCTGAAACGCCTGCGAAATGCCATGGAGTCCGGGGAAGGACGGTAACAGCGAGGGATGAATGTTCATGATGCGCTGCGGGAAGGCACGGATGAAAACGGGGGAAAGGACCCGCATGAAGCCGGCGAGGATCACGAGCTCCACCTGGCGTTCTCGAAGCACGCCGACGATCTTCTCCTCGAATTGCGTCCTCGTACTGAACGCCTCTCGCGGGACGTGCTCGTGGAACAGTCCGTGCTTTTTCGCCCGCCCCAATGCACCGGATTCCGCATGGTCCGATATGATCGCGGCGACCCGGGCGGACAGGCTGCCGGCTTCTACTCGATCGATGATGGCCTGAAGATTGGTGCCTGTTCCGGAAGCAAGAACGCCGAGGGCGACCGTTCGCATTATTCGAACACGACCGGCGGGCCGCTCTTCCGCGTCTCCACCCGCCCGATCTCGTACGCCTTGATGCCCACGCCCTCGAAATGTCGAAACGTACCCCGGGCCTCGCGTTGGGGAAGGGCCAAAACCAGTCCGATGCCCATGTTGAAGGTGCGGAGCATCTCCTTGTCTGACACGCCTCCCGACGCTCGAACCCATCGAAAAATGGGCGGCACGGGCCAGCTCTCCGGCCGAACCCGGCAGGAGAGACCTCGGGGAAGGATCCGCGCGAGGTTGCGAACCATCCCCCCCCCCGTGATGTGCGCAATCGCGTGAACTTCCGACTTGTCCAACAAGGCAAGCACGGGCTTCACGTAAATTCGCGTCGGCTCCAGGAGCTCATCGCCGAGCGTTCTCCCTCCTGGAATTTGAAATCTCAAATCTGAAATCTGAGATTTCTTTGGGGAGAAGCCGGCGGCTCGAAGGGCCAGGGAGTAGCCGTTGCTGTGGAGGCCGGATGAGGCCAGGCCGATGAGGAGGTCACCCGGTCGAACGCGACTCCTCCACAGGAGTCGCTTTCGATCGACGATGCCCACGGCGAATCCCGCCAGATCGAACTTCTCGGGAGTGTAGACGAGCGGCATTTCCGCCGTTTCCCCGCCCAGCAAGGTACACTCGGCCTCCTTGCACGCGTCGGCGATTCCTTTGACGAGGCTCACGGATCGCTTCAGCCGGAGCTCACCCACGGCCAGATAGTCGAGAAAGAACAAGGGACGAGCACCGGTTGTAAGCAGATCGTTCACGTTCATGGCCACGAGATCGAATCCCAGCGTGTCGAACTTGCCGAGCGCCTCGGCGACGAGGATCTTCGATCCCACGCCGTCGGCGGACGCGACGAGGATCGGGTCTTTGAGGTGTCGAGAATCGGGCTGGAACAGTCCGGCCGAAGCGCCAAGATGTCCGATCACCGATGGCGAGTAGGTTCGCTTGGCGAGGGGCGCGATCCGGCGGACGAATTCGTCGGCCACATAAATGTTGACGCCGCTCGACTTATAGGTGAGGGGCTTCGGTGATTTTCTTCCAGACTTCACGGGTTTGGGCATAGGTAGACTCCAACGGCCCCGAATTGTCAACGACAAAATCGGCTTTTTTGGCCTTCTCGGCCACCGGCATCTGGCTTTCGATCTTCGCGAGGGCCTCCACGCGGGCAATCCGGTCCCTCACCATTAGTCGGTGGATTTGAGTCTCCAAGTCTGTCGACACCACGATCATCGGCCGGAGGAGATCGGCCCGTCCATTTTCGATGAGAAGGGCGGCCTCCACCACGCAGATCGTGCATCCCGACTGAGCCTTGCTTTGGAGGCCGAGAGCGATGGATTCCCCGATGCGTGGATGGGTGATGCCGTTCAGAAGGCGGCGTTTTTGCGGATCGGTGAAGACGATTTGTCCAAGCGCGATGCGATCGATGGCCCGGTCCGCGGCGAGGACGACTGAGCCGAAGGCGCGAACGATCTCGTCGTACGCCGGCCGGCCGGGGAGAATGATTTCGTGAGCGACCTCATCCGCGTCGATGAGCGAGGCCCCAAACTGGACGAGGTAGCGTGCGACGGTGCTTTTCCCCGTTGCGATTCCTCCAGTCAGGCCGATCGTCTGCATCAGAGAGGTTTCCGCTTGATCAGTTGATGATCACGCTCGCGTATCCGACCACGGCGTCGTAATCGCCGCTCACATCCCCCGAATTGGCGTACCGGACGAGAGTGGCCTGTTTGCCTCCAAGGGCCGTGGCCGCGAAAAGCGCAGCGGTCACGGGCAGGACTCCACACATGCTGATGTTCTTCTTCTGAACAACGTCATACAGCCCCTCGGGATCCATTCCAAGGATGCGGTCCAGCGCGAGTTCATCTTTCACCTTCGAAACATTCGACGGTTCGTAGTGATTCATGTCCGAACTGGCGACGATGAGGATCGGGCCCGACGAGATCAATTCCTGAATGATGCCCGCCAGCGCTTCGCCGACGTCCCGGCAATCTTCGACCGATAGATCCCCGAGTGTGATCGGGAGGAGTTTCACGTGCGGCTTCAGCCTTTGCAGGAACGGAATTTGGACCTCGCCCGCGTGTTCCCGCAAGTGTGCATCCTGATCCAACTCGGCCGAGGGGCATTTCTTCAGTAACGCAGTTCTAAGTTCAACATCGACGCATGCAATTCCCAGTGGCGTTTCCCACTCATCGAATTCCGAAACGGACACTCGCGCCCCGATCCCGGTGTGGTTGGGATTGAGGATAATAACGCGGGGTGGGACCGTGATCCGCGCATACGCCTCACCCGCCACGGCGCCCGAATACATGTACCCGGCGTGGGGAACCATGATCGCGATCGGGGTGGTCTTCGCTCCATGGGATTTCGGAAGAAAGGAATCGAGTTCCTTCAGGAGGGTCCTACGATCCGCGGGGTAGAACCGCCCCGCAACGGCCGGCGCCCGCATCATTCCCTCTCAATATCGGAGTTTCTGGCCCCGCGCAAGGTGTGATAGATTGCCCGCGTGCGATTTGAGACCATCGTGTGGAGAAACCTGCTCCGTCGGCGCGTGCGATCGATCCTCACCGTGCTGGGGATCGGAATTGCCATCGGCGCGATGATCGCCCAGGTGTCCATCACGCGCGGCTTCATCAAGAGCATCAGCCGCCTCATGGAAACGCGGAATGTCCAAATGGTGGTGAGCAAGAAAGAATCGCCGGACCCCATCTTCAGCTCCCTTCCGGAGGATTTGGCCAAGGGTCTGCTGGAGGTTCCACACGTGGACGGCCTGATCGGCGTGCTCGTGGACATGGTGACGATCGGCAACCAGCCCGGTGTGGCCGTGTTCGGATTCCGGTTTCACGGCGAGGCGCGTTCGCACCTCAAGATCATCCATGGGCGGGACATCGCGGGTCCCGGCCGGCACGAAATCGTCATCGGCTGGAGCCTGGCCAATCGAATGAAAAAGAAAGTGGGGGACAAATTGAACATCGAGGTGGACTTGTATGAATTGGTGGGTATATATGAAACGGGAAACATGATTGAGGACAACAGCGCGGCGATGGCATTGGAGGACGTGCAGGACCTCATGAGCCGGCCTTCGCAGGTGACCTTCTACAACGTGCTTCTGGACGACGTGAAAAACATGGACGTCGCCAAGAAGGAAATCGAGACTCGATTCCCGCACGTCTTGGCCATGGGCGCGGGGGAACTGGCGGACACGCTGGACGCCATCCAGATGGCCAAGGTGATGGCCTGGATTCTGTCGGTCGTCTCCATCGTAATCGGCGCGGTGGCGACGATGAACACCATGCTCATGAGTGTGTTCGAACGGACGCGGGAGATCGGCATCTTGCGCGCACTCGGCTGGAAGCGGAGGAAGATCTTTCGCTTGATACTGTCGGAAAGCGTTCTGCTTTCGGTCTTCGGCTGGGTCGTGGGAATCGGAGTGGGCATCTTTGGAGTGTGGGTCATCAATGAAATCCCGCGGGTCTCAGGGACGCTCCCGGGAAAGTTCGACGCCGTCCTGCTGGGCCAAGCCTTCGGGATCGCCGTCGGATTGGGGGCAATCGGCGCCTTTTATCCCGCCTATCGGGCGACCAATGTTTCACCGAGCGAGGCGCTGCGTTATGAGTAAAGGGAACGGCGCTTTCAAAGGAGCACCCCGGTTGAGGGGCGGGCCGATCGCGGCCCTCGCCATCCTGTTCTTCTTGCTGAGCGCGAGCGGGCGCGTGGTCCAGGTGGTGACGGACTACTGGTGGTTCCAGGAAATCGCCATGACTCCGGCCTTCTGGGTGATGCTGGGGTCGAAGATCAAGCTCGGCCTCCTCGCGGGCGCGGCGGCCGGTGCGGTGATCTATGTGAGCGTTTGGCTGTCGCTGCGGGGCGGGCGTGAAATGGTTGTGCGGGAGGAGCGGGACGTGATCGAATTCCCCGCTGCGCGCATGAAGCTCGGCGCGATGAAGATCACGGGCGCCCTCGTCTCCCTCCTGCTCGCGTACTGGATCGGCATGTGGGCCTCCAACCGCTGGAGCGTCGTTCTCGAATTCTACAACGGCGTGGCTTTCGGCGAGGTCGATCCGCTGTTTGGGAAGGACATCCGATTCTACGTCTATTCGCTCCCCTTCTACCGATTTATTGGCGGTTGGGCCACCGCGGTCATCGTCCTTTCGCTCCTGGCCACGGGCCTTATCCGCGCGATGCTGGGTCAACTCGAATGGGGCACGAGCGGAGCGAAAGTGTCGTCTTCGGCCCGATCGCATCTCTTGATTCTTGCGGGATTGTTTTGCGTGATTCTGGCGTATCGATTCCATCTCTCGATGTACGATCTCGCGTCGGCCCAGAGAGCCATCGCGCCGGGTGCGGGGTACGCGGACATCCATGCCTATCTGCCGGCGCTCAAGGTCCTACGCCTCGTCGCGTTGCTCTCCGCCCTCCTTTCCTGGGCGGCAATCTGGATTCCCGGCGTCCGGCTTCCCGCCGTGGCGGCCGGTCTCATCGCCGTCGGTTTCTTTGGGGCGCGGGGGTATCGGGAATTTGTACAGCGTTTCGATGTGGCTCCCAACGAGGTGGTCCGCGAAACGCCATACATCCAATGGGGCATCCGGAACACGCGCGCGGCGTTCGGATTGGAGGGGGTGCAGGAACTTGAGTTCGATCCCTCCGAGTCGCTCACGGCGAATGATCTCCGTCGGAACGAAGGGACGCTCAAGAACGTCCGCCTGTGGGACCACGCACCGCTCCTTACCACCTACAGCCAGCTCCAGGAAATCCGGACCTACTACGATTTTATGGACGTGGACAACGACCGCTATTGGGTGGAAGGCGAGTATCGACAGGTCATGCTCTCACCGAGAGAACTAAACCCGGCCAGCCTGCCGAGCCGCATCTGGATCAACGAGCACCTCACGTACACTCACGGTTACGGGGTGTGCATGGGTCCGGTCAACCGGATCACTCCGGAAGGGCTTCCCGAGTTCTTCGTGAAGGATATTCCGCCGGTATCGAGGGCCGGATTGAAGGTGACTCGCCCCGAGATCTATTTCGGAGAAGCCCGCGGCGTGTATTCGATTGTGAACACCCAGGCGAAGGAGTTCGATTATCCCGCCGGGGAAGAAAATGTCTACTCGCAATACAGCGGCCGCGGCGGGATCCCCTTTACCGGTTCCCTGCGGAAACTCCTTTTCTCGACGCGGCTGAAGGAACTCAAGCTCCTGCTTTCACGGGATATCACAGCCGAGAGCCGGATCATGATCTATCGGAACATCCAGGAGCGCGTCACAAAGGCGGCGCCGTTCCTGCTCTACGACCGCGATCCCTACCTCATTCTCACGGACGAAGGTCGGCTCGTGTGGATGGTGGACGCCTATACCACCACGTCCCGCTACCCCTATGCCGAAGTCGTTCGCGGCATCGGGAACTACATGCGCAATTCCGTGAAAGTGACGGTGGACGCCTATGACGGTACCGTGACCTTTTACGCGGCGGACGAACGGGATCCGTTGATCCGGACCTACCAACGGATATTCCCGGAGGTGTTCAAGCCCCTGGCACAGATGCCGAAGGATGTGCGCTCGCATGTTCGGTATCCGCAAACCCTGCTGATGGTGCAGGCCATGGTGTACGGGACCTATCACATGACCGATCCGCAGGTGTTCTACAACAAAGAGGATTTGTGGAGGATTGCCCAACGCTCCGGAGGCGACGCCATGGAGCCGTATTACACGATTATGAAGTTGGCGGGCGTGGGGCAGTCGGAGGAATTCATCCTCATGGTGCCGTTCACGCCCTCCAAGAAGGAGAACATGATTGCCTGGATGGCCGCGCGGTGCGACGATCCCAACTACGGCGGGTTGCTCGTCTACAATTTCCCGAAACAGAAACTGGTGTACGGCCCCGGACAGATCAGCTCCCGGATCGATCAGGATCCCGAGATTTCAAAACAACTGACCCTGTGGGGTCAGGGCGGATCGAGAGTCATCCGGGGTAGTCTTCTGGTCATTCCGGTCGATCGATCCTTACTGTATGTCCAGCCGCTCTACTTGGAATCGGAGGGAGGAGGGTTGCCGGAGGCGAAGCGGGTGATCGTCGCGTTCGGAAATTCAATTGCCATGGAGGCGACGCTGGAGGAATCGTTGGAACGCATTTTCGGGCGCGGATCGAAGGTCTCCGGCAGTGCAGCGACCGCTCCGGGAGCGCCGGCGCCGAATCTTCGGACCGATGCGGGCGTCTCCGAACTGACCCGTCAGGCGCGTGAGCACTACGATCGGGCGCAGGAACGGCTGAAAGCGGGCGACTGGGCGGCCTTCGGGTACGAACTTCAAAAGTTGGGGGAGATCCTCAAGCGATTGCAGGAGAAGCGCTGAGCGCTTCATTCTGCTCTACTCGATCATGTCTGCAGGACCACCATCTGAGCCTTCTTCATCGCGGTAGGCGCACCCTTCACGGGTGCGTCTTCGGACGCGGGCGTGAAGCCCGCGCCTACAGGAGGCACGGAGCACGGTGCGCAAGCGAGGAGCACCAAAAAGGTTTAGAGCACCATCAGCGGTGATATACAATCAGCCCACGCGAAAGCTCGCAGTAGTTCTTCTCATATCGCTGGGCGTCTTCGCCTGTGATCAGGTCACCAAGGACCTCGTGAAAACAGGCCTCCGTCACGGGGAGGTCAAGACCGTGGCGCAGTGCTGTTTCAATCTCGTCCACGTACACAACACCGGCGCCGCATTCAGCCTGTTTTCGGACGTGCGTTCGTACTGGGGACGAATGGCCTTTACACTCTTCTCGCTCTTAGCCGTGGGAGTGGTCTTCTACTACCTCTTCGCCACACCGGCCGGTGCCACTCTTCAGGTTATTGCTCTAGCCGCGATCCTGGGCGGCGCGGTCGGCAATCTACTGGACCGTTTCCGCTACGGCTACGTCGTCGATTTCATCCATCTCCACTATACCCGGTTCCACTGGCACATCTTCAACGTCGCCGACATCGCCATCACCGTGGGCGTTGCCCTCCTGATCCTGCGGATGATCACGCCCCGTCTCGCCCGCCTTCAACCCCCTGTTCCCCTCTGAGTCGGCAGTCGTTCGGGGCGCCTTCACATTTAGAGCCTCTAACAGAATGCCGATTCGTAGGGGAGCATCTTCAGATGCTCCCTCTTGTCGGGAGGGTCTGAAGACCCTCCCCTACGGATTCTGTTAGACGCACTTGGAAGCACGACTTCTGTTTTTCAAGGTCAACTCCTCCACTTCCGCGCGGGTCCGCGGGACATCGCAGCGCCTCCGGTGGCCCTCGGGGAGAGCGCCGCTACCCGGCGGCGAAGGGCATCGAATGCCTCGGCGCTCGGGAATTGCTCCAATCCGCAAAGATTTGAAATATCCCGCGATTCGCCTATGAGGCGGTGTCCTAAACTGAGTGGCTCTCCCTCGAACTCGCTCCAGGCGACCGTCTCCCTAAACCGGCAAGGTGATGAAACGCACGAGGCATGGAGTTTGCCCCGACGTCGGCACCAAGGCCAGCAACGCGTCTGGGGTGTGTGTTCATTGTCAGCTTTGCCGGATCCTGCTATTCTTCCAGCCGGGATACATGAAGCGAGATTCCCTGTTCCTTGCTGCGGTACTCTGCTTCTTCTCGATCGGCTGCCCCACTCCCTACGAAGAAGCGGGCCTACGGGGTGGCTACCGAGACCTCCAAATCAAGCCGGGGGTGTTTTACGTCCAGGTGAATGGTAACGGTTTCACCCCGGAGATCACGCTAGTTGGCTATTTCCACCAAAGGGCAGGTGAATTGTGCAGAAGAGCAGGATTTTCCGACTACTCCGTGCTGTCGGAGGCCCATTCCTCGGAAAGCCAGAACATTGAGTTGGGGAAGAGCTACACCGGAACGACCAGTGGTCAGCTTTACGGCAACACCTACACGGGCCAGACGACCGTGCAAGAGCACGGCGGTGGAACCATTTCAGTTACGCGTTACCAAGTAAGCGGCTACGTCGGATGCCTCACCGCGAACACCGGGCGCGTGAGTGATACGCCGGCAGCCGTCCCCAGGAAGAACGATTCCATGGACGTACCTACCAAGGCTGCGCCTCAGATTCCCCCGGTATCGCCAGTGCGCAAGCAAAGCGGATACTGCGTGACCGTTGCCCTCAAAGAACAACCCCGTGTGTATTGCTATCCGACTCTGGAAGAATGCCAGGGGTCTGCGGGCCGAATCTGTAAGAATGACCAGCAATGCGGCGTTTTGAGCAGCTGTGATCCAGGGGGAGATTGAGACTCCAACTCATGGGGTAAGAAAAGGAAAACAGCGCTGCCTGTTCCGGGATTTCGAGGTTGCGCCTGGCGTCGACCGTCAGCCTGAATAGAAATGGGGGTCGAGTGCGCCAAGGAATTCTTTCCCCAGCCCCCGAGCTTGCTCGTCGTACCAAGCGACCGCTCCGTCAAGCTCCAGTTGGGCCAGCTCTAGAAAACGGACCTTCAAGAGGGGCGATGCCTGGCCATGACCGATTCATACGATACCGTTCTGGCGCGGCCGGATTTGTAGGCCGCCCACCTCTTCCGGGCCTCTTTCGCCCAAACGCGATCGACCTCGGGGTCCGGTTTATCCAAACCCGCTAGAATGGCATCTACGAGTCGCAATTTGTCGGTGTCGGGCAGCGCCTCAATCTCCTTCTCCAACTTCTTGGCCGCCTTCGTCATCTGGATCCTCCTTTTCAGGTTTGCTCGGTTGGGAAAAGACTACCGTATTCCTTCTGACCTTGGAAGCTGACTCGCTGCGGCATCGTGGTCCTGACGCCGCCACGGGGACCAAGGGTCAGACATGCCATTCTGTACGTCCTTGGAGTATCACGCGGGTTACCCGCGAACCCGCATGACAAGAAATGGCCGGGAAGTCCTACCGGCCGAGGACGATATCGACGCCTTGAAGAATCTGCGCGAGGAAGCGCGGGGAAAGTTTACCGGCACGCTCGGAAAGGAACACCCGATCGATGGCCACGATTTGCGAGGCGTTGGCTACGGAGTCCTTCGGCAGGCCGGTCGCTTCTGCACGAAGAAGAGTATTGCCAGGGGCCTCCGCCCAATTCAGATTGCTCGTGAGCAGCACGCAGACCAACGTGGCAATCCGACTCCTGTTCAGGGGGTCTCCTTGGACAACGATCACCGGTCTTCGGAATCCGGGCGCAGATTTTGTAGGTGTGGGCAAATCCGCCCACCAGATTTCTCCCTGGGCGGCTTCTACCACTCGTTGCGCTCCAAAGCGCGTCGGGCGGCGGCGGAAACGAATGAATCCTTGGGTGCGTCGATCCGTGAAAGGGCTTGGTTCATCCGGTCGGTAACCTCATCGGGTGCGTGGCGAGACAAGTACTCCGAGAGCGCCTCGGAGTAGAGCCGACTGCGGGACTTGCGCGTGCGCCTCGCCTGGCGCTCGGCGGCCCGAAAAACCGTCTCGGGAACGGAGACCGCTGTGTTCATACCTCTAGTATAACCGTCGCGTCCGAGGCCCGCAACCGTCGAGGCATCCCGGTTGTGGAAACCTATTTGAAAGAGCAGGAATCAGCCTTGGAAAGATCGCGAGGGATGTTGAGCGTGGCCAGGCCGATGCGTTCGGTGCCCTCTCTCCAGCCGTCGCGGGCGTTGTAGTACATCCAGAGTTGGTTGCCGACGCGCCTCACGTCGAATGCGTACACGAAGGCCGATTTCCAGCCGTCGCCCTCCGGACCCACAACGGGGCGGTCGCAGACCTTCCCCCATGCGAGTCCGTCATCCGATGAAAGGATTCCGATCGCGGAGCGGGAGTGCCCTTCTGCGTCGTGAAAAATCCCGTTGCTGAAGGCTAGCCATCGGCCCCGCCACTTCTCGTCGAATACTTTGATGGATCCTGCCGCTTGATTTCGGTACGGATCGTCCGATCGCGGTTCCAAGATCGGCGCCGGATGTTTTTCAAAAGGTCCCTCCGGGCTTGAGGCCATCGCCCGCCCGATGTACTTCGGCTCCGAGAATCCCGTGTCGCTTTGGAGCACGCCGTTGGCGCTGTAGTAGAGCCAGTACTCAGTTCCTGTTTTCATGATGAAGGGATTCCCATTCGTGGACTGGAAACCGATTTCCCAATTGAGCGAGGGCTCCAGCACAGTGGTCGGAGTGGACCAATCCGTCAGATTGCTCGAAGTACGGATCTGCAAGGAAGACCGATCGAGTGTCAGGCTCTGAAAGGATTCGTAGAACAGGTAGAACATGCCACCTTCCGGATAGAGATACGGACGGGCGCCGGCGAAGAGGGGCGGACCGGCCGTCACGCGGTCCCAGTGAACGCCGTCGATGGACTGATAGTGATGGATCCCCAGCAGGCTGTGGGCGAACAGGTGCCACTTTCGATCCGGCGCCTTTTCCGGCAAGAGCACGGTGGGGTCGGCGATGATCGATTCCGGCTTGGGCGGCTCAATGAGCGGATTTTCCGGATGGTCCTTCCACCCGGTGCATAGACAGCCGGAGGGCTCAGGGCCATCCTCGATTTTCGCATCGCATCCCGCACCGGCCAGGGCGAGCAGAACAAGACAACCCGTTTGCATGCCGAACTTCATGATTCGTCAGTCTGACGCACCCGCCACCGCCACGCAACGGATTCCCGCAACGGACGGCGCCCTTCGCGCGCATGGTACCTGGCCTAGGACGGCTTGGTACCACGCTATGTCGCCCCGCTAGGCCATGGTCCATGCCGCGCCATCCGTGGCGCGGCGACATCGCATGGCCCCGTACCTTCCTTGGCACGGGGAAGGCGGGGCAATGCCCCGTGGTATACTGACCGCGTGATCGATTTCCGTCTGGAAAAGAAGCGCCGGAAACTTCTGGCGGATGAAACGGGCACGATCCACAAACAGGGAGCCGGCTACTCCGTGGCCCTTGTCTACCCGAACGTCTACTCCGTCGGCATGGGGAATCTCGGGTTCCAGGCCGTCTACGGCTACCTCAACGGCCTCGACGGTGTTTCTTGTGAGCGAGCGTTTCTCCCGGACCACGAGGATCTTCCGCTCTACGAGAAACATGATACCCATCTTTTCACGCTTGAGTCCGGACGGCCCATCACCGCATTTGACCTGCTCGCCTTTTCCATTTCATTCGAGGATGATCTCCTGAATCTCCCGCGGCTCTTCCGGCTCTCTCGCCTGCCGCTTCTTGCCCGGGCGAGGAGCGATCGACATCCTCTCGTGCTCGGGGGCGGCATGTGCGCGTTCATGAATCCCGAACCGATGGCGCCGATGATGGATTTCCTTTTCCTTGGAGAGGCCGAGGCGGGGATTTCGGAAGTGCTTGAAGCCCTGCTGTCCGTCGAACGAGGGAGTGGAAACCGCGAAGAGGCCCTGACCGCACTGCTTCGTGTTCCGGGAGTCTATGTGCCCCGCTCCTACGAGGTTGTTTACGATGAGCGAGCCTGGGTCTCGGAGCGCCGGCCGCTCAAGGGCGCGCCGACGATCATTTCCAAGCTCCGGGCTGAAATGCTCAAGGGATTTGTCACCAAGAGCGTCGTCTACACGCCGAACAGCGATTTCGGCGCGATGCATCTTGTCGAAGTCACCCGAGGCTGCGGCTGGCGTTGCCGATTCTGCGCCGAAGGCTACACGTACCTCCCGCCGCGGACGTACGATGCAGACGCTATTTTGCGGACGCTCCCCCAGGGTGAGGGTATTCGCAAGGTGGGGCTCGTAGGCACCTCCCTTCCCGAGCATCCACACCTCCTCGAACTGCTCCGGGGGGCGGCGCTGGATCAGCGCACGGTGTGTACGGCAAGTTTGAGGATGGACGGCGCGAATCGCGAGGTGTTGACTCGGATGTCCGAGGGCGCTCAAAAGACGCTGACCATCGCCCCGGAGGCCGGGAACGAACGCATGCGGCGCGTCATCAACAAGCCGATCTCGGACGCCGCCCTCTTTCGTTCGGTCGAAACGGCGATGGACTGTGGGATCAAACACATCAAGCTCTATTTCATCGTCGGCCTGCCGTTCGAGGAAGATGAGGACGTGAAAGATGTAGCCCGCCTCGGTGAACACATCTGGGGTCTGATCCAATCGAAGAGCCGTCACGCGGACTCCAAACTGACCCTGAGCGTCAATCCGTTCATCCCGAAGCCGTCGACGCCCTTCCAATGGTGTGGACTGAAACCCGAGCCTGAGCTGAAGAGAAAGGTCGCGTCGATTAAGAACGGCTTGGCCCACATCGAGCGGGTGCATGTGAGTGGATACTCGCCCAGGCAGGCCGTCCTTCAAAGTCTTCTGTCGATCGGCGATCGGCGTGTGGGGGAAGCCATGGCCAACGCTGCGGGCGACCAGGGTTCGGCACGGGGACACTGGGCCGCGGAGTTTCCGCCGAAAGACTGGATCGTCCATCGGGCAAAGGATGTTGGGGAAACGCTCCCGTGGGATTTCATCGATCACGGAGTACGCAAATCGTTTCTGGTTGATGAATACCGGCGCGCCGAGGCGGAGGTTCGCACGCGCGCGTGCCACGTCCCCACGTGCCGCATCTGTGGGGTCTGCACAGATGAGTCTGCATCGGCCGTTGCCCCTGGACATGAACACCGGGCCGGGGGGTCCATGTGAACGCCGAGCGCGTGCTTTTCATCCGGCTCAGTTCGCTCGGCGATGTGCTACGGACGCTTCCGACGATGGCCGCGTTCAAGTCGGCCTTCCCCCAAACGACGGTCGGCTTCCTCACATCGGAGTCGTACGCGTTTCTGAGGGGCGGCCTGACGTTTGTCGACAAATTTCATTTCTGGTACTCGGGCCGTCGCTCCGAAGTCATCCGCGAAATCCGGAGGGAGCGATACGAACGCAGTTACAATCTCCATCCCATCCTAAGGGCGGGGCTGATCTCAGCCATGCTGGGCATTCGGGAACGCTACGGTTTCGGGCCGGCTCTCGATCGGGAGGGCGGATTCCTCTTTTCCAACCACAGGGTGAATGTCCTGCCCTGCACTCATCGCCTCGACCAGACCGTTGAGTTGGTCAAGGCCTCCGGGGCAAGCTTGGAGCCTGTGCTGCGACCATTTGCCCTTGCGCCGAATCAGACACCCGAAGCCGTTACGCGACTGTTGGATCGGGAGAAGTTGGGACCCCAGCCGTTCGCCGTGTTCATTCCGGGCTCAAGCCCAGGGGCGACGGAAAAGAGATGGCCGCATCCATCGTACGCGGAGTTGGGTCGGCGGCTCGCATCGAGATTCAAGCTGTCCGTGTTCGTCCTGCCCGGATTGGGTGAGACGGCTCTTGCCGCGGAGGTGATGCGGGGGACGGACTCAGCCGGGCGGGTGGTTCCAGAATTGCGATTGGAGGAGATCGCCTCCCTTCTGTCCCGGGCTCGGATGGTTGTGGGGGGTGACACGGGACTGACCCATCTGGCGAACACGATGGGGGTGCCCTCGCTGATGATCTTCGGACCGACCGACCCTGCGGTCTACTCCCCCCGAATCGGAAAGTTCGAATGCTTGGGTGGTCGACCGGGAGCAGGACGGCCCCATCGTGGGGCCAGCCGTCGCGCCGCGCCGCCGACGTCCAGCATCAGCGTCAATCAAGCCTTCGATGCCTGCGCGCGGTTGCTTGACCGGACGCGAGTCTGACAACCTAAAATCGCTATAAAGGGAACAGCGTTGTAGCTTGGGTGATGGCTGGGGAGTGAGGAAGATCCGGCAAACCGGTCCTTCCGGAGAACACCCTCCCCCGTAAATCGTCGGCTAGGGAAGCAAGCCGGCGGCTCAGGTCGGGATGGTTGAACTGAGTGCAGTAGGAGAAGAGCTCCGTGGCCGCCAGTCGATGAATCCAAGTTTCTGATTCTCCTGATCTTCCGGCCAATTCCAAGCATCGACGGAGAAATCGGCGTGAAAAATCAGACTGGCGAGTGAGGAGGGCCCATTTTAGAAGCTCGAACCACGCCGCCGGCATGTCCCCACTCTGGAGGGCGGCGTGGAGGGAGACGATGCGCTCGCGAGCGAAAGCCGAATCCTCCAGACTCATCATGGCCTTGGGGTGCTGTTGGACCTGGAGATCGATCCAGGTGATGAGATCGGCGGCCGGCAGCGGCAGCGCCCCCTGGGCCAAACATCTCTCCACGCCATCGAAAAAATCGCTCCAACGTCCACGGGTAAGAAATTCAAAAGTGTCATGCCACGGCCCCTCTGCCGGATCGACCTGGAGCGGCCGACGTTCGCGGATCTTCCCTTTCTCATCCCACAACTTCAAGAATAGGGCCTCGTGCTTTGCCGCGGTGACCGGTGCATCGAAATCGCGCGCGCGGCGTCGCGCTGCCTCAATGAACCGGGGTACGATCGGGCCGTCTGATGCGACGTCTCTCCAAAGTGCGGCGACGACCGAACCTGCTTCTTCCAGGTTCCCTCGGGTGTAGTGAAACCCGCTCGTCCCGTTCTGAACGATTTCTCCCGGTCCCTCCAGGTTTGCGACAATGGGAATCAGGCCGCAGGCCATGGCTTCGACGACCATGTAGCCGAACGCCTCATCTCGCGGAGCCAGGTGAATAAACAGATCGGCCTGATTCAAGATTTCGGGAACGTCGTTCCGCCAGCCCCAATAGCGATGGAGTTCGGTCGATGGCCCATCGGTGCCCACCGTCCAGCCGACCGCAGGGACCCCTGCGCCTCGGAGGAGGCCCACCAGGCGCTCCATTCCCGCCGGATCCACGTCATACGGATAACCGACCTGAACGAGGATCAGCCGGTCCTTCTTTGCAATCTTCACCCGGTCGGTCCGGAATCGCCCGAGATCGATCCCGCTGTAGATGACGCTCGTCCGGGAGGAATCCGGTTGGAGACGGGCCACGCTCTGGGAGACGCAGATGGTCCAATCGACAAAATCATACTGTTGGCAGGGATTCGGATTTTCCACCCGCTCTACGATGAGCGGCACGCCGGCTTTGTGCGCCGCCATGAATCCCGTGTGATGAAACCCGCCGTGACTGATCACGGCGACGTCGACGTTTCGTAGCGAATCCACGAAGTCCTCGAACCGGGCGAGACCGTCAAGAATCCTGGCCCCGGTGGCGGCTTCGATTTGCGCCTTCATGTCGGCCGGCGCCTTCAACGCCGTGTGGCCGGACTGGGAGAAATTCTCTTTGGACGAATGGCAGAGCAGCGTGTATTCGCTCCAGTTGATTCCGGTGATCCGGCTGTAGTCCTGCTGCCAGCTCATGTGGGCCAGACGGAGGGGCAATGCAGACCGCATCACATAGGTTATCGGCGGCGCCGGACAGGAACTTGATTCGAGACCTCCTCCCGCGGGATGGCCGACCGAGGCCGATTTTGGTACCGTGCTCCCTCATGAAACACATCGGTTCGTTCCTCGTTTGGGTATTGCTGGCGTTCGCCGCGCAAGCCGCCGAGCCGATCGTCGTCCTCCAGGCGGGGACGTCGTCTGCGAACCCCTTGAATTGGGGGGGCGACGGGTTTCTCCCGTTCCCAACGGACTTTTACACGGTGGTGGATCCGTCAACGCCTACCGGTCTGAGGATGCAACTACCGGAAGATCCGATAGAGAATAAGCTCCTCTCGCGACTGCCGATGGACACGACCGGCCTGAGAGAAAAACTGAGGGAGCATGACGGATTTTCGCCGAACTTTCCCATCGTGATTTCCGTTCCTGCCGTCCTGAAGGAGTTCGATCTCCCGAAGCCCGAGGACACTGTCAAGTCCGATTCTCCGATCCAATTCTTTCGCGCATCCGATGCCGTTCCCCTGCCCTTCCGCACTTTTCTGGATGTCATCCTGAACGTAGGGGGGCCGAACGTGACGGTTGTTCGGATCCATCCACTCGTGGCGCTCCGGAAGAGCGAGCGGTACGTCGTCGTCGTACGATCCTCCTTCGGCGCAAGGGCTGATCGAACCATTCCCCCCAGCGGCGGTTTCCGCGCCCTGATGCAGGAGAAAAGTCCCGCCGACGGGGACCTCGCTGTCGCATGGCCGCGATACGCGGGGCTCCGGTCGTTTCTGAAAGATCACCAGCTCGACCCCTCCACCCTCTCTCTGGCCTTCGATTTCACGGTGGAGTCGGACGGGAGCTACACGCGCGGGGCGCGCCGGCTGCGGGAGGCCGTGGAGAATCACGCGGCGGAGCATCCCCTCCGGATCAAAGAGATGCAGGCGGACGAAGAGCGCACGTGGTGGGACTCGGCTGAGGCCGTCGGAGTACACGGCGCGTTCGAAGCGCTCGACTTCATCGACTCGGAAGGCCGGGCCCGCCCGGCACCCGTGCCCAAGAACGTGAAGTTCAAGCTTCTTCTCCCCCGGAAGCCCCGCGAGGGCGGCATTCCGCTGGCCGTGTTTGGGCATGGACTGGCTGTCAATAAGGACACCATGTTCCAGGTGGCGGGAAGGCTCGTGCGTGAGGGCATCGGCGTCATCGGCATCGACGCCCCGTATCACCAACACCTGTGGTCCCCTCTCAAGCCGATCCTGGGATCGCGCAGCAACATGGATCTCCTCGCCGGCATGTTCCGGCAATACCTTGCTCAGCAGCTCATGCTCCTTCAATTTATCCGGCAGGGGCTGGCGGAACTGGACGTGCTGCCGATGGGTGAAGGGGAGTCGAAGGGGGACGGACGTCCCGACTTGGACGTGACGCGCACGGCCTACATCGGCCAGTCGATGGGAGGGATCGTGGGGACTTCCGTTCTTGCCCTCGATGATCGTCTCACAGGAGGAGTGCTCAATGTTGCCGGAGGAACACTCGGCGATGTCTTTGAAGAAGCGTTTCTCATCGAGGAAATGGGCCTGCCCGTCTTTTCCGTGAAAGGCTTGTCTAAGATGGAGTCCTACGTTGCGGCGGGTCTTCTGGGGTATCTGACGGATGATGTGGATCCCGTGGGGATGGCGCCATACATCACGAGGGAGCGGTACTTGAACACCCATCCAAAACTGGTACTCGTCCAGGGCGGGCTGAACGACGGGCTGGTCCCCAACGCGGCGTCGGACCGCCTTGCGCGTGCGCTGGGCGTTCCACTGATGGAGCCGTCCGCGCGTGAGGTCTCTTTCATCGAGAAGGTGCAGCGACCCTATGTTGGCCCCGGTCTAGCCTTCTACCGCTTCGGTCAAGGGCGATTCTTCCCTCACCTCTGTCTTATGGGTGATGAGGCGGCCTCCGATGCCGTCGCCTTCCTGTCCTCTTTGCTGAGGCCAACCGGCGACCACGCCTTCTCCGCGACATCCGGCGACCCGAAATAGGCGCCCTGCCCCATGTCGGCGGATCGACCAAGCCAGCCGGCGGTGATTCGAGGAGGGAATCCGATCCTCGCGGCACTCGCCCGAATCGTGCGGATCGGAATCGATGACACGGTCCAACCGTACGAGGGAAAGTACATCGTTTTGACGAACACGCTCACCCTTATCGCGCTCGTCATCGCCATCGCCTATTTGCCGCTCACCATCGCCCAGGGTTCGCGACTGCCGATCCTTCTGCACGTCCTGTTGATTCCCATCTACCCGATGGCCTTCGTGTTCAATCGGTTCCGGAAACATTGGTTGGCCACCACGTGGATAGGGCTGAGCTCGATGGCCGCGTTGGCCGGACTGGGTCTCATGATGGGAGTGAGCAGCGGCATCCACTATTTTATTCTCACCCACGCCGTTGGAAGTTTCATTCTGTACTCCCCTCGCCATGAGAAAGCCATGTGGGCTCTCGCCCTGGTCGGACTGTGCGTTTTCGCCGCCTTCCTGTCCGTGGATGTGCCCGCGCAGGTCGGCGAAGGCGCCGCGGCGGTCTCCACCATGCCCAGATGGTCCCGGCCGGCCAATCTGATCGGTGTCTACATCGCGGTGGCCGCGGTGGCGTACTATTCCCGGCGCGGCATGATCAGGGCGGAGCGTGCCGTGCTTCGGGAAAAAGCCCGCGCGGAAGACCTGCTGCTGAACATTCTTCCCAAGCCGATTGCGGATCGGCTTCAGCAGTCGCCGACCACCATTGCCGATGGATATCCCGCGGCAAGCGTTCTCTTTTCCGACTTGGTGGGATTCACCACGCTCAGCCAGGAGATGCCGCCGGAAGATTTGGTCCGCCTTCTGAACCGTATCTTCATCTCGTTTGATGAGCTGACGGACAAATTCGGATTGGAAAAAATCAAGACGATCGGAGATGCGTACATGCTCGCTTCCGGCCTCCCCACCGCGCGGGAGGATCATGCCGAGGCTGCCGCGGAGATGGCCATGGCGATGCTTGAAACGGTCGCTCTCTTGGGCGCTGAACTCCGCCGCTCCCTTCACATCCGGATCGGCATCAACTCCGGGCCGGTTGTCGCCGGCGTGATTGGGAAGAAGCGATTTATCTACGATCTGTGGGGCGACGCCGTGAACGTGGCCGCCCGGATGGAATCCCACGGCGTCCCCGGCGAGATCCACGTCTCCCACTCAACCTATGAGCTCCTCAAGGCAAAGTTCATCCTGGAGTCCCGTGGGCGCATCGAAGTGAAAGGCAAAGGCGCCATGGAAACGTACCTGCTGAAGGGAAGAAAGGAGGGGAATTGAAGGAGATCGGCGTAGGCGCGCCGGACTACGGCGCGCCCTTGGCCCAACGGATGCGGTCCAGGCCCGGGAAGTTCGGGCCGTAGTACATCATGCGGTAGAGGCGGACCACCTGGCCGGTGGCGGGTTCTTTCACCTCCGCGAGAAGAAGTTCGACAATCGTATCCTCCGCTCCGCTCGGTTTGAGCCAGACCGCGGTATTGGGTTTGGCGATGGAGGCGGCGCCGTATCGCTTCACGGCATCACCATAGAGGGATTTGATGGGCGGATCATCGAGCGTGGCGGCCTGTCCCGCGTCGTACGCCTTGGAGTAGAGAGCAAGCTTGCCGTCCACAAAGTAGAAACCGTGCGAAATGCTGCGCCCATCCTCCAATCGCGTATCCCAGTAGGCATATTTTGTCTGTACTCCGAGGATCTCGGTTTCGCCCCCATCGGTGAGCGGAGGGAGCTTCGCCTCCGCGGCCGGGGCGAGCATCCCCCAGGGAATCTGATAGAGGTTCCAACCTTTGAAAGCCGGCTCTTTCTTCGCGGCGGTCGCCGCCTGCGCGGACGCCGTGAACCGTGAATCGTGAATCGTGAATTGAAGGAGGAACAGAAAGCCGAGCGTTTGGGCCGCCCGGATTGCAACACGAAGGGGTGGGTTCCCTCTCGGTCTCACGGGTTCACGATTCACGGGGTCACGACTCCTGATAGATCGCCAGGCTTGCGAAGCTCACCACGGATCCGGTGGCCTCTTCCGCAGCCTGGTCGTATTTCAGGAGATGCCCTTTGAGTGCGGGCGAACCCGACACGGTGGAGGTCACCGCCTTGAGAAGCGTGTAGATGGGTGAGAGACCGCAGATGCGCCGCTTGTCCTTCTCGCCCTGGATATTGCGAAAGAAAGCATCGCCGTCCACACGCTCGGCGTGCGTCAACATCTCTCGGTCGAGGATATCGAGCTCGCGCCGAATGCTCTCGTTCACCTTGAACGGATCGCCGAATTTCACTCCCATGTGGGCGAGATCCGCGCCGGCGATGTACACCGTCGGTCCGAATTGACGGTCGGCCTCCTGAAGCGCGGCAATGAACCGGCCGATCCGCTCGCTCTCGCCGGGCAAGTGGCCGTTCAGCACCCATTCGTGCATGGAGGAGCAAAGAATCGGCACGATCTTCAGCCCCGGCTCCAGCGGAAACAGGTATTTGAGAAACACCGCCTGAAACTCGACGGAATGCTCCGTCCGGTGGACCCATTCGTCGGCGTAGATCTCCGGCCCCAGCTCGGTTTCAAGAAACTGCACATAGTCCTGATCCGTGGGCACGGGGCCCAGGGGCGTGTCGTAGGCCTTCCGGGTGACCACGAACGTATTCGGCGGAGACTGGTGAGCGGTGCCCAGGATGACGAACCGCCGCGGCAGGGGCCCGCGGGCCAGGGAGGCGTACGCGAAAGCGTACGCTTGTCCCGCGAAACGGATATCGATATGCGGGACCACGACGCCTCGCAGGACCCCGGAATTGTCCTGCGGTCGAACCGCCGCGAAGTACTCCTGGAACTGCTTGCGCAGTTCTTTCGGCTCCGCGGGGTACACGAGGCCGGCGTGGCAGTAGGGGCGAACCGGCTGCGAGTGGAACGCGTCGTCGGTCTCCTTCTGGAGACGGCGGAAGCCTTCGCTATCGAGGTAACCGGACTGGTCGAGTTGGGTCATGAAGCCCAGGACCTGTTCCGTGAGGAGGAGCTGACCGAGACGGCGCTGAATCTCCTCCTGGAGCTGGCGGATGGTGTGCTTGCCGTCGAAGAACGCGAGGAGGAGGGCCGCGGCCTGGGGAATCAGGACCGGATCTTTGGCGTATCCCATCGGGTCGCGCAGCGCGATGAACTTTTGCGACCCCTGAACGATGGGGTAGACCTCGACGGCGCGGATGGAGGGCAGGAGCGTGTCCGGATCGGCTGCAACCGATGCGGTCGAAGCGGGCGGCGCGTCAGACGGAGGCGACTTTGACACAGTTCTTTCCAGAGCGTTTGGCTTGATAGAGCGCGGCGTCGGCCCGGTCGAACAGATCCGTTTCGTTGTCCGCCGACTCCGGGTACATCGAGAGTCCGACGCTCACGGTCACGCCCATTTTTTTCCCATCCCGAGCGATGTTGTATGCCTCGATTTGTTCTCGGAGCCGGTTCGAGACGAGCAGGGATTGCGACGCGTTCAGCTCCGTGAGGATCACGGCGATCTCTTCCCCGCCGTAGCGCGCGATCACGTCCGTGTCGCGCAAGCTTTTTCGCAAGATGTTCGAAACGCCGCGGAGGACCTCGTCGCCCACGGAGTGGCCGTAGGTATCGTTGAAGGACTTGAAGTTGTCGATGTCCATGAGCACCACGGCCAGGGGACGGCGGAGACGTTTCGCTTTATGGAGTTCGAGCCGGAGGTAATCCTTGAAATAGCGGTGCGAGTAGAGGCCGGTCAGCTCATCGGTGATGGCCAGTTTGAACAGCCGCGCATTCTCGATCGCGAGGGCGGCCTGATTGGCGAAGGCTTCGAGGATCTCCAGGTCGTCGTCCGAGAACGTGGGACCGTCCTTCCGATTGAGGACTTCGATGGCGCCGATGATGCGGGCCTTCACCTTCATGGGGGCGCAGGCGATGTTGCGGCTGGTGAAGTTCACCGATGAGGCGACGCGCGGGGAGAAGCGCGGGTCTTTGTCGACATCCGGGGAAAGCACGGGGACGCCGTGTTGAACGACCCAGCCGGCAATCCCTTCACCGATTTGCAGTTTGATGTCTTTTACTTCGTCCGCTTTCTCGCCGGTAGCAGCGAGAAAATAGAGGCTGTGGCCGTCCTCGCCCTTGAGGATGATGGAGCTGGCCTCGGCGTGGGTCACCTGCGTGGCGTGTTCGAGAATGGAGTTGAGCACGTGCCGTTCGTCGAGGGAGGAGTTGACGAGCGCGGTGACCTTGATGAGAGATGACAGTCTGTCAATGCGATCCTGTTCGGAGCGGAAGGCTTTGGAGAGCTCCTCGGGAAGGTGGGCATCGTCCACGTTGGAGTGGGCGCGGAGACTCTGCGTGAGCGTGTTCATGACGGATTGGAGGGCTTCGCCGTATCGGAAGCGCGTGCCCGGCGCCGTGGCAGGAGCGGGCGTGGTCGGCGGAACGGAAGGGGGGGGGCTGACGAGGCGGGCGGCGCGGCTTGGGGAAGGGGAGTGCCGGGGCGTGGAGCGGGTGGATCGCCGGACGGCGGGATGGGGCCTCGTGGACGACGCTTTGGATACAGAGCGTTTTGCTATGGAATCCTCCTGTAGTGTTCGAGGTCGCTCCCGGAGGTTCGCTCGGATTCCGGGAGAGGGGGATTGTAGCGGAATGGCGAGTTTTTTCAAAGGCGGGGGGGTGCTGAGTAACGCCCGGCGAAGCTCGGGGGGAATCGGTGAGTGACTGTGTGATAGTGTGATGGTGAGTCATCTAGGGTCTGCTGCGGGGTGGGGGAGGGGGCAGGCATTGGAGGCGTGAGGGGGAAAATAGGAGGATTGCCGCCGTTCAGCGGGTTCGAGGCCCCGTGACTTGCCGCGGAGCGTGGTTTCTTCAGCGCGAGCACGGGGTCCGGCCCGTCCTCCGCAGTGCCTACTCCGTCGAAGCAGCTTCGGCTGCGAAGGCTGGAAGCTGCTACGGAGGGGGAAGCCCCGTGCGGGGCTTTTGCGGGGTAGGCTAAGACCTTCCTGGATGGCGGTGGGTAGTTTGCATTGCAAGTTGGTTGTGGGCCGCATGATTAGTGGTTCAGAAATAGTAAAGAAAAGAATATAGTAGATGAAGATATCAGATAAGTCATTGGCTTGGTGCTTGGAAGTGGCATGTGTTCCACGTGGAACTTCGGATCGGAAACGGGGTTCACCAAGGTGGTATCGGCGTTGATGAATCAGTGGAGTTGCAACGTGGTCCGAGACTCATGGCCGACCTGCCAGGATGGACGCATGTAGAGGCTCGCCGAGGAAAGGTCTTGCGGTGACAACCTGGTTATCTCCCTCGGATCGGATGAAGGATATCTTGTTGGCAGGAGTGCATGTTCGCCCTGACCGATGCAGGGCCCTGGGAAGCACCATGAGCCGGATTCCAGGACAAGGCAGTTCTTGCGTTCCTGGGAAAGGTCTGGATTGACCAAGCGGCTGGAAGCGGGGCCGACCTGCAAGCAAGGCTGGAGTGGGAAACTGGATGGCGAACCAGGGCCACTCACTTGAACATGCGCGAGGCGAGCTTTGGAGGATTGGCTGAGCCTCGGCCGTCCCTCCTCGCAGTCGGAGAATCCTTAGAGAAGCTTGATTCCGGGAACCGCAAAGCCGGATCCTGTGCTCAGATCGCCAAGGCGAAGCACGCGACTATTTGCAGGAGTGCGCAGCATGTAGCGGCACCACCAAAGATTGGAGGTCCAAGACGGGCAAAGGCCCCTGAGAGCCGCAGAATGCGTAACCCCCCAGGATTGGCCTCTCAAAACATGCCGAGTCCTCGCGAATGCGCTACTGAAGATCGCCGTGGAACAGCCAGGATACGCCGGCTCTCTACCTCCCCTCTGCCCCCACTTACAAAGGAGGGCAATTCCTCCCAAGGGGAGGCGAAGTGGAGTAGAACAGATCATGAGTGACTTTAGCTCCGAAGTTTGCACGACATCTCAAGATCAGAACGCGTCTTCCGCCTAACGTCAGCCTGAACTCGCTTCAGGATCTCATTGAGATGCCGAAACAAGCTCGACGTGGTATCCGAAGTAGGGCTGCGGCATACCGAAGCGAAATCTGAAGTTTCTCAAGGGCGATATGCGCAAGTCACTGGCATTGCTCTCAGTCCATCTCGGGCGTCAGAGACCTACCAAGAACATCCTATCCGAGGCAGGTGCCAGTTGATGGACCGGAGTGCGATGAGGAGGGGGCGGCAACCGATGGGTGGGACACGCCGGAGGGTCTTCCCGTTTTCAAATTGGAAGGCGGGCAGGGCGACCATCTGAGTTTGCCGAGGCCATACTGCGTTTCCGGTGGCGCGGAAACCGCCCCTGCACGGATAGGATGCCGGCGAACGGACGAGCGCTGAACTTCCGGGTTTTCGGCCGGCGGACGCAGGGTATTGTAGGGCCGCATCTCCCGAATGCAACCGCACGACCTCCTGCCTCGAGACACCCAAGCAAGCATTTTCGCAGGAACTGACCATTACCCAGACACTCAAGACTGCACATCTCACAACGGCACGAGTTCCACGTGGAACGCCGATAGCCACCAGACTCGACCCTCCAAGCCATGGCCGCCCCAGGAACATTGTGAAAGTGTAAAGATAACATTCCAGTCGCAAATATGATAAACCCTGACAGTACAGATATATCTATATCATATTATATATACCTATAATTCAATACACACATCCGACAACCCGACGCCGGCTGTGTACAAGTCTGCCGCCCCTTGGAGGTGATTGGGATCACAGTATCAAAGCTCACGCAATTCTCCTTCCCCTCAAGGCGGGCCGATCGAACCGTGGACGAGGTTCGAGCCGGAGGCTTCCCCCGGCGGGGGCCTTCCCGGACGGAATCAAATGACACTAAGTCAAGGATACACACTGTCACTAAGACAAACGCGGTCGCATGGAAACCCGGACGGAAATCGGTCTTTCCATGGTCGGAGGCGGGCGGCGCCGCGGCTTTCCCCCACGGGCTCCTGCGTGGCTCGCCATGCGCGCCGTGCTATACTCCCCCTCCCAGTGAACGGGATACACCTCCGCCTAGGCCGCCTGATCGGCACGCTTCCGATCCTTCTCGTTGCGGCGATCTGTGCTCGCTTCGTTTTTCCCGATTCCGCCCGCGCGCAACTCGATCCCTTCGAGAAGGTTCACGAGAAAAAAGGCCCCATCAATATCACGGCCGGCCAGGTGGAGTACGACAAGGAACACAAGATCGTTACCGCCACCGGTCATGCGAAGGCCGTCCAGCAGGACTTCTCGATTGAAGCGGACAAGCTCATCTACTACGACCAGGAAAAACGGCTCGAGGCCGTCGGAAACGTGGTCATGCAGGAGTGGGAAAATCTCTACAAGGCCGACCGGATGGTCATCGACACGGGAAATGAAACCGGAATTCTCATCAACGGCGAGGTGTACCTCTCCTCCGGAAATTTCCAGCTCTGTGGGGAACGCGTGGAGAAGCTCCCCGATGACCGTTACCATATCGAGGATGGAACCTACACCACCTGTACCTGCCCGCCCGGGCAGAAACCGAGCTGGACCCTCCGAGGCAGCTCCATGGATGTCGCGTATGGCAGCTACGGGGCGGTGTCGAACGCGCGCCTCACCGCGAAGGGCATCCCGGTCTTTTACTTCCCCAAACTCGCCTTTCCCGCCCTTCGCGAACGCCGGTCGGGTTTCCTCTTCCCGGATGTCTACTGGACGGACCGCAAAGGGTTCAGCACAAGCCTGCCGTTCTACTGGGCCATCGCGAAGAATGCCGATGCCACCATCCGACCCCGATTCATGGAGCGCCGGGGGGCGGGGGCCGACGTGGAATTGCGCTACGTCATGAGCCGTCGCAGCGGGGGGGGGGCCAACTTCTCCTATTTCAATGAATTCCGATTCAAGCGGGTGGCGCCGCTCGATCCCAAGCGGCCGCAACGCCGCAAACTGGGCGATCAGGAGCCGGCGCCGAGCGTGGCGGCCTTCAAGCCCGACGCCAGCCTCCACCGATGGGAACTCTCGGCGGGGTACGGGCACGAATGGACACCCACGCTGGGCAGCAACGCGAGCATCCACATTCTGAGCGACGAGCTGTACTGGGAACTCGCTTCAAGGCAATTTGACACCTCGAAGCCTTTTACCACCTCGACCGTAACCACCAGCAAGGGGTGGACCGGCACGGGGTTGACGGCGACCGTGCGCTACTTCCAAGACCTTGTTCCCACCCAGCCGCCGTTGTGCCGGCCCGCGGACGGATCGGATCTGGAAGAGGCGAGCGTAGGGGTGGACCGCGCTCGCGGTACGTGCAACCGCATCTGGGTGGTCGAACGGCCCATCACCTATCAGCAGTTCCCGAGGGTGCAGTTTGGAACAAGCCTCTACGATCGCGATCAATCCGTCCTGGCCCTCACGCTCAATTCGGAGATCACCCGGTTCTACCGGTTTCCCAACGTGCCGATACCGGAACATCTTATCGACCAAGTGAGTGCTCCGATCGAGGCCTACCGGATGATCCTGACGCCCGCGACGGGTCTCCCCTACGACTTGTGGGGATACTTCAACGGTTCGGTGAAGTTGGAAATGGACCAGTTTGTTTACTATGTGCCCGTTTACCAGTCCGGCACGACACAGACTTTCACGATCCTCCGGCCCACCGTGGAAGCCCGGACCAGCCTCATCCGGCGCTACACGTTTCCATTCGGTCCGATCCGAAAGATCGTCCACCAGGTCCAGCCGACCATCCGGTACAAACTGGTCAACCCTGTTTCGCTGCCTCCCCGGATTTCCCCCCAGCCGGCGGACGCCACGCTCCTCGAGCCGCCTCCGCGGGTCGAAATTCCGCCCGAGCCGGGCGGTGGGATGACGCTGCACAGTTTCGGCCTTTTCGGATTCGATGGCCGAGACGGAGGCACGAAGACGGAACTCATCGAACTGGTCCTGCGCAACCAATTCCCGACGACGTACGTGACGTGGAGCGGGCAGGAAGGCGGAATCGACCCGTTCGAACTCCTGTTGACGCAGCCCATCAGCGTGAATGAACTCAAGCGCCAGGACATCGGCCAGAGTAGTCTCACGGGAGGTTACGAGTCGCACTACAAGTACAACCTCGACCCTTACGTTCGCCAGCGGCAGGCGGAGCAGTTGGGCCTCGTGCCCGTGATCGAGTCCGACGTCCAGAAAGCGGCGCCTCGCCCGGAGGCGGGGGATATCGTTTCCACAAAAGACGAGCACCGGCCGCTCTTGCCGCTGCTGGCGGAACTCCGATCGAGGGTCATCAGGAACGTTGACATCCAACTCCTGGCGCAGGTCGACCCCTACTACGGTCGGGAGTTTCATACGCTCACCGCGTATGTGGGGATCCGGGACAGGTTCCGCTTTCGCCGGCTCGGGTTGAAGTACACGTTTGGGGCACGTTCTCGGAAACCGCAAAACGGACCGGATCCTGCATCCGCGAACAAGGAGAACCCCTTCTTCTTTCATTCACAGTACATTGAGCCCAAAGCACGGTTCTACCTCCACCCCCGATTCGTCATCGGGAGCGACGCAAGCTATGACATCGGTTGGCGCAGGCTCAACTACGGCGCCGGCAGCATTGAATACTACTCCGCCTGTCGGTGCTGGGGAATTTTTGCGATGGCCGGGCGGCGGGTCATCGGTCGCCGGGAGAACTTCACCCTTCAAGCCGTGGTGGGCCCGGACGGTTTGCCCGTTCTGGATCACGAATGGGTTTTCCAAGCCGGGCTGAACCTGGAGGGATTGATCGGCCTGGGGCAGCGCCCCGACTACTGATCGCTTGCTTCGGACATCCGGCCGGCCGGGGTCAATCCCACTCGAGGGCGCCCTTGCGAAGAATGTACAAGTAGCCGGCGCCCAGTATGCCCATAAAGACGAGCATCTCGATCATGCCCGTCCAGCCGAGGTCGCGAAGGCGAATCGCCCAAGGATAGAGGTAGATGACTTCCACGTCGAAGATGATGAACAGCAGGGCCACGAGGTAGAACTTCACCGAGAACCGCAGTCGTGCCGAGCCGATCGGCTTCATGCCGGATTCGTACGGCGTGGTCACGTCCGTGGAGCGATGGGGGGCGATGAGCGCGGGGATGGCCAGCGCGGCTCCGGCAATCAAAGCGCCGAAGAGGCCGAGAAAAAGAATTCCAAGGATATCCGTCATCGTCGCCGGGGTTTTTTACCACGTTTCCCGCCGCGCCGTCCAGGAAGGTCCGCTGTGTGCGCCCCGCGGTCTCCTTGAGCTTTGGTGTAGCGAATCTTGCGGAAGAAACAACTGCGTCGGCCGGTGTGGCACGCCGGTCCGGCCGGGCGAACCTTGAAGAGAAGCGTGTCCTCATCGCAGTCATACCGGATTTCCTCGACCCGCTGCACGTGTCCGGAGGTCTCTCCTTTCTTCCAGATTCTCTTGCGGCTCCGGCTGTAGAAGTGCGCCCAGCCCGTCTCCATCGTCAATCGGAGCGCTTGGGCATTCACGTAGGCGAGCATCAGCACCTCACGGGTGCGCGCGTCCTGGAGCACCGCCGGAATCAGTTTCTGTTTCCGAAAAAGGGAGCGAATCGTCGCGGCGTTCATCGTGCCCCTCAAATCCGGACGGCCACGCCCTTGCGCCGAAGATAGCGCTTGACGAGAGGGATCGTGGTCTCACGGTAGTGAAAAATCGATGCGGCCAGACAGGCGTCGGCCTTCCCTTTGATAAAGCCGTCGTAGATATGCCGGGCGGCTCCGGCGCCCCCCGATGCGATGATGGGAATTCCCACCGCCTCGCTCACTGCACGGGTCAAGGCAAGGTCATACCCCGCTTTCGTCCCGTCGCAATCCATGCTGGTCAGGAGAATTTCACCTGCACCGAACCGCTCGGCCTCGCGCGCCCACTTCACCGCATCCCGCCCGGTGGGTGCTCGCCCCCCGTGGGTGTAAACCTCCCATGCCTCCCCCCTCCCTTTTCCCGTCTCGCGCCTCTTTGCATCGATGGCGACCACGATGCACTGTGCGCCGAACAATCGGGAAGACCCGCGAATCAATCCCGGATTCTTCACGGCGGCCGTGTTGAGCGATACCTTGTCCGCCCCGGCCCGAAGCAAATCCCGGATGTCTGCGCGAGTCCGGACCCCCCCCCCGACTGTGAACGGTGTAAACACCTGCTCGGCCGTTCGTCGGACCAGGTCGAGCAGGATGTTCCGCCGCTCGTGCGAGGCGGTGATGTCGAGATACACGATTTCGTCGGCCCCCTGCTTTTCGTACGCCTTGGCCACGGCCACGGGATCTCCGGCGTCGCGGAGCTGAACGAACCGAATGCCTTTCACGACCCGACCGTCTTTGATGTCCAGGCAGGGAATGATTCGGCGGGCAAGGCCGTTTGCGGCGCGGGTCACGAGAGCGCCCTCCGGGCATCGGCGTAGGTCAGCCGGCCTTCATAGAGGGCTTTCCCAATGATGACCCCCACCACGTTGGACGCCTTCAGCTTCGATACGGCTTGAAGGTCTTCGAGGGCGGATATCCCGCCGGAAAGAATCATCGATTTCCCGAAGGTCCGTGCCGCGCTGCGAGCCGATCGAAGATCGGGACCTCTCAGGGCTCCATCCCGGAGAATGGACGTTAGGACGACACCGCCGATGGGCCAGTCCCGCGCCTTCCCCAGAAGTTCGTGGGTGGTCACGCCCGAAGAGTGGGTCCAGCCCTTGAGCATGATCTCCTTGCCTCGCGCGTCGACCGAGAGCCAGACGTGTCCTCCCAGCTTCTCCGCCCAGCGGAGAAACTTCGATCCCTTCTCCAACGCGGCCGTGCCGGCAATAACCCTCTTCGCGCCCGCATCCAGCAGGCGGCGCGCGGCGGCCTCCGTGCGGATACCTCCCCCCACTTCGACGCTGAGTTTCACCTGCCGGAGGATATCGAGAATCTTCCTGAGGTTGCTCATCCGGCCCGTCCGGGCGCCGTCCAAGTCCACCACGTGCAACCACCGGGCGCCTTCGCGCTCCCAACGCAGGGCCATCTCCGCCGGTTCCCCGCCGTAGAGAGTGGATCGGGCATAGTCTCCCTGCGTGAGCCGAACGCATTTTCCGCCCAGAATATCCACGGCCGGGAGCAAATCCATCACGGGCGACATTGTACTCAGCGGCCGCCGTTCTTGCCACGTCGAAGGATTCCACTCGGATCGTCCTCCGCAGTCTGCTAAAATGACACGATGCGGTTCATGAAGGATAGGAGGGCGGTAATTCAGTGGGCTGTCGCCGCCTGCATGGTGGTCGGAACGGCAACTTCGTGCGCCCACCGGCCGGAGCCGAACTTTTCGCGCGCGGAGTTCTTCTGGGGCCAGGCCCAGGCCGCCGGTGGCGGACGGTTTGCTCCTGACCGAATGCTGGAAGCGGAGAAATTGCTTCAAAACGCAAAAGACCTTCACTCGAAGTCGAACAAGTCCGAGGCGGCAAAGGACCTCCTCCGCGCCGAGTCCCTCTTGATTGAAGCCGAACGGCTCGGTCGCCAGATGGGCGAGCGTGAGGCCGCGATGGAGCCGCCGCCCAGGCCGCGCCCGGTCGGCACTGCCCCCCCCCCGCCGATGAGGCTGGATGCCGATCGACAACTGGCCCTGTACCGCGTCAAGCGTGGCGATACCCTCTGGGATATCTCCGCGCGGAGAGACATCTATGGCAATCCCTGGCGATGGAGCCGATTGTACGAAGCCAATCGACATGCCTTGAGGAGTCCCCATCGGATTGCCCCCGGCCAGAAACTGGTCGTCCCCCGAACGATGGCAGCCGTGCCACCGGCGCCTCCGTTGAAATCGGCCCCGGAAATCTCGCCCCCCACTCAGGATGAATCGAAGAAGTAACCTGGTCCCCTCGCTCAGGAAGATATTCGGCAGTCACGGATACAGCGAAGACCCGGATCTGGCGGCGGCGTTCGGGCGGGATCTCTCTCCGTTCCTCATGCTGCGCGCGAAACGGCATGCTCCCTTCCCCGTTCCCAGAGCCGTGGTCTTCCCTGAGAACGAGACGCAAGTGTGCCGCTTCTTGAAATGGTCCGTTCGTGCCCGCGTGCCGGTGGTGCCCTTCGGCGGGGGGTCCGGAGTGTGTGGAGCCGCGATGGCCTCCCCGGGGAGTGTCGTGCTCTCTCTGGGACGCATGAACCGGATCGTGGACCTCGATCCCATTTCCGGTTTGGTGCGAGTCCAGCCGGGCGTGTATGGGCCGGAGCTGGAGAAGCATCTTAATCACGAGGGCTTCACGCTCGGCCATTTCCCCGCCTCCTTCGAGATTTCGACAGTGGGTGGATGGCTGGCCAGCCGCGGCGCCGGCCAAAGCTCCACGAAGTACGGGAAGATCGAAGACATGGTCAGTTCCGTGAGGGTCGTGCTGCCCGATGGGCGGATCGTTCAGACCGTTCCGGCGCCCCGATCCGCAACGGGGTCAAGCCTCGTGCAGCTTTTCGTAGGAAGCGAAGGCACACTGGGAGTCATTGTCGAAGCGGGGCTTCGCGTGTGGCCGAAGCCGGAGGAGAAGATTTTCCAGTCGTATTCGTTCGACACCTTTGTCGCCGGTGTGGAAGCCGTGCGGCGGCTCATCCAAAAGGGCTATCGGCCGGCCGTGGTGCGCCTCTATGATGAAGCGGAGGCGGCGTGGTATGGATCGAGCCTCAAGTGGGAAGGAGGAGGCGCCCTGCTCGTGCTGGTTTGGGAAGGAACGAAGGGCCTGACCTTCGGAGAGGCGGAGATGGGGCGGCGGGAGATCGAGGGGACCGGCAAGTTTACGGGGGAGATTCCAGGGCGACGGTGGGAGGAAACCCGATTTCAGCAGGTGCACGACTACCGGAAAATCATGGAGCGGCCGGATCCCATCATGGCCGAAACGATCGAGATCGCCTGCCTGTGGAAAGACGTCGCCGGGCTCTACGAGGAAGTGCGCAACTCGGTACCGGGTACACTCTGCACGGCTCACATTTCGCATGCCTATCAGGATGGCGTGGGGATCTACTTCACGTTCCTGATTCAAGCGGATTCGATGAAGGCCGTGCAGAAACGATACCACGCGTTGTGGAAGGCCGTCATGGGCGCGGCCGTCCGGCGGGGCGCCGCCATCAGCCATCACCATGGCATCGGCACGCTGCGCGCCCCTTGGATGAAGCGTTCGCTCGGCGAGGGCTTCCAGGTGCTCAAACGACTGAAGAAATCCCTCGATCCGGCAGGCATCCTGAACCCCGGCAAACTCGGCCTGTAGGCGCAGTCTCCAGCCACCGCTACCCGTGTTGAAAGACCCCCCGGACTCGACTAACCTTCATGGTATGGGCGACCTGAACAGTCCCGATATGCACCGGACGAACGGTCGTATGCCGCTTCGAGGGCTGAAGCACAACACGTACTACAAGTATCTCTTTCGCCTGCCGAAGAACTATCTCCTCACCAAGCTTTTTGATCGCCCCCTCTACCTCAACATCGAAGTCACGATCATGTGCAACGCGGGATGCAGCTTCTGCGACTACTGGAAGGTGAAGAAAGAGGATCGGCTTGACGACTACGCCGAGGTCGTCAATCGGATCAAACCGCTGTACGTCACCATTTCCGGCGGTGAGCCGACGCTGAGGAAGGACCTGCCGGACATCCTCTATAACATCAAGTCAAGGACGGAGGCGATCTTCGTGTCGATGACCACGCACGGAGGATTGCTGACGTTCGAGAAGGCCAGGGAACTTTACGAATCGGGGCTCGACGCGGTGAACGTCTCCCTTGATTTCCCCGACGAGCGCCACGACGCCCAGCGGGGCATGCCGGGGCTGTTCAAACACCTTTGTGAGGAACTCCCCAAGATCCGTACATTGCCTTTCCGGAACGTTCAGGTCGGTACGGTCCTTCACAACCGGAATCTGGAGGATGTCGATGCGTTCCTCGCGCTCGGCCGGCGCCTCGGGGTCAACAACTCCTTCACGGCGTTTTCGTACACAAAGGTCGGCAAGAAGGACTTTTGGATTTCTCCGGATCGAATCCCCGTTCTCCGCCAAAAGATCGATCTCATCCTGGACTACAAGAGGCGATACGGCTGCATCAACAACTCGGATGCGTATCTGCGGACGATGGTGGACTACTTCGAGAAGGGACAAATTGACGGGTGCAAAGCCGGCAAGACCTGGGTGCAGGTCACGGCGGACGGCCATCTGAAAGTCTGTTCGGAATTCGATCCCGTCATGCACTACTCCGAATACAAGGGCCCGTTGGAAACGCCGGATTGCGCCGACTGCTGGTTCAAGTGTCGGGGCGAGAATCAGTCGAAATTCGATCTGAACCGGGTTCGAGAGCTCGCCCGGATGTTTGTGTTTAGGCCACGGGCCCCCCGGGCGGCCTCCGTTGGCGCCGCGTCAGAGTAGCTTTCCGCTCGCAGCCACGACTCACGATTCACGACTCACGACTCCCTCCGCCGCCAGCATCGCCAGCCCCATGATCGGCTCCTGGGGATTGACGCCGAGATTGGTGGGGAAAACGCTGGAATCCACTACGTAGAGCCCTTTCACGTCGTGGACCTGAAAGTCCGGGCCGACGACGCTCGCGCGGGGGTCGGGACCCATCCGGCACGTGCCGAACATATGCGTTACAGCCATTTGGAGATCCTGCGGCGTGGGCTTGAGATCGAGCAACATTCGCGCCTCGTCGGCCGAGTGGAATTCTTCGGGAACGCCGCGGATGCCGGTGAGAACCGCCCTGGCCCCTGCGGCGAAGAACATGCGCGAAACTTCGTATGCCGAACGCGTGAAGCTCATACAATCTTCCGCGTTCGGGGTGTATCGGATCATCGGCCCCATGGCGCTGGGACGAACCATTCCCTCAGCTCGGCACCGCACTTGAATTCCCCACAAAGCGTAATGCTCGAACTGGCTCAAACGTTCGAGCCATTTCTTCCCCGCCCCCGGGAGTCTCACCATCATGAGTTCCATCGGAAGGGCCAGCGTTTCGACCTTGAACCGCTCGGGGCGGAAGTGGTCGCATTCGTATCCTTGCGTGGCGCCTTCCCACATTCGAACGGGACGGTCAAAAGCAGCCGCGATGCCGATGCCCGGATGGGCCTGGAAATGCGCCCCGACGTGGCCGTTCCTGCGGGCCAGTCCGCTCGCCTGGATGAGCAGCGGGCTTTGAACGGCGCTGGCGGCGAGGATCACGCCCCTCCGCGCCCGGAATCGAACTCGGCCGGCCGTTCCCACGCCTTCAATGCCCGTCGCCCTCCCGCTCTCCGCAAGAATCCGGTCCACCCTCACACCCTCATGCAGTCTTGCGCCCAATCGGATCGCGTCGGGAACATACGTCAGCTCCATGCTGAGCTTGTGTCCTTTCGGGCATCCCTGCTGGCACAGCGAAAGCCCCTCGCATCGGGCGATGTTCCGTCGGGTGGGGTGAGCCCTGAGTCCGAGTTTTTCCGCACCCACTTTCATGAGTCGATTATTCTCCCCCCATACGCGCTCAGGGGTATCTCCGATCTGAAGGTCACTCTCGATCTCGTCGAAACAGGATTCCAGCTTCGTCCGGTCAAGGCGCACGCCAAACTTCTCCTCCCAAAGGGGGTAGACGTCATCCGGAATTCTCCAGCTGATCCCCGAGTTGATCGCGGTCGTTCCACCCACGCACCTCCCTTGGAGGTAGGGGATCATGGTTTCGCCGAGAATGGCCGTCATCCCGCGGGACCTCCACGCGCGTTTCATCGACCGCCAAAGATTGGTTTCGAACTCCGTCGTCGGGATGGCCGGTCCTTCTTCCAAGAGAATCACCGTGGCCCCGGCCCTCGCCGCCGTTCGGGCGAACGTCGCTCCAGCCGCTCCGCTGCCGACGACAATGAAATCCGCTTCATCTTGGAATCGTGAGCCCGTGAGCCCGTGAACCCGTGAATCCGTGCCACCCCCTCCCCCTCCCTCACCCTCCCCCCTTGAGGGGGAGGGAACGGGTGGGGGGAGCATCGGGTTCACGGGCTCACGATTCACGGATCTGCGGGGTCCGCCCCCGACGGCGGAACCCTGATTCGGCTTTACATACCCCAGCGCCCGCTGAAATTCCGGTTCCCCCCCGCAGCCGAAACAAACCATCACCTTGATGAGCGTGAACGCCTGTCGAACCCAGTAGAAACGATGCTTGGCCCACTTCTGGAGATAGGTTTCCCGGTCCTCCTCGGAAAGTTTGTGGAAGGGCCTCACACGGCCCATCATCACGGGCGGAAGCCACACAAACAGCCACAGGATGATTCGATTGAGCACTCGCGCGGCCCACGGGCTGAGCGACAGATATTCGTGGACAAACTCAGCCGGATGCATCGTCCCGGACACGGACCGGAATTGGTCGTGGGACTCGAGGGGGAGAATGGAGCGGAAAACGCTCTCGATCCAGCGGCGCTCGAAGGATAGAAGTCGCAGTGGGGTGAAAGGGTGAAGTTAGGGAGTCGGGGCCTTCCGGAGAATCCGGATCGAATGCGGCTGTGGAACGGCTTTCTCCAAGCCGATTCGCTCCAATTCGCGTTTGGCGCGGATGGCGAAGTACAGCATGGCCAGCACGGTCACTCCATCAAACACGAAAATCGCGAAGAACGCCGGATAGGAATACTTGGAAAGATAGATCTTCAAGTATCCAAACGAAGCGATCGATTTCATGGTGATGAGCGGCCAGAGGATTGGAAAATGCTTCGGGAGATCGATCTGGAGCATGAGGCACATGAGGCCGAGGGTGAATACGTTTCCCACCGCGAGGCACCGCCACACGTAGCTCTCCTCGATGATGGGATACCGATCCACCCCGAAGAACCGGCTGAGAAAATGCCCGATCTCGAAGAACTGCTGAATGGCGGTCATGGGCGCAAAGGCGTAGCTGAAAGAAGGAATAATGAAATTGAGCGTGAGGAGGGTGTACACGATTTGGAAGTTGCGATAGCGCCGACCGGGTTGAGACCAGAAGCCATGCATTTCGCCGACGATACCATCAAAATCCGATCTTTTCGACTGCCGGAGCTTTTTGAACCCCAACCGACCCTAGCCGAATGGCGGTTCGTAGGGGAGCATCTTCAGATGCTCCCTCTCGTCGGGAGGGTCTGAAGACCCTCCCCTACGAAATTCTGTTTGACTTTTGGAACGCTGAATCGCTTGACATCAGGCTGTCCTGTCAGTACCATACGCCCCAACGTGATGGCGGAGGGCAATTTTTACCGCCTTGGATACAGACCCACTATAGGTCTGTCTGCGAGCCGGGTAGCCGCGGGCTTCAGCCCGCGGCTTGGAGCGCACTCTGAAGAGTGCGACTACCAGGGACGAACCGGTTCGGGTTTATAAACGGAGGAGGCTGTGATGAACATTCGAAGCATGCGCATTCTGTTGTTGTTCGCATTGACCATGGTTGTGGTTGCGGCGTGCGACACGGGCAAGACGCTGGAGGGGACGACCACGCAGTTGGGATCGCTCCAAGGAAGAGTCACCGAGGGCACACCCGAAACGGCGGCGGCCGCGGCGACGACAGCCGCACCCTCCCGCCAGGCACAGGCCCAGCTTCCGGACGTCAAGATCGGGGAGGGATTGCCCGGTGTGCGCGTGACCGTCTTCCTGAAGGGTCAACTCAAGACGACCAAGACTTCGATCGACAACCCCAAGACCAAGGACGTGGATGAGGGCGGCTACTTCACAATCGCCGACCTGCCCGCCGGTGTTCTCTTGCCGGTTACGTTTGACCGCGATGCATACGTCAAACTCAACGGCAACGTGGAGATCCCCGCGGTGGCCGGCAGTGGGCAGAGCGCCATTCCTCTCAAGGACCCCGTGGCCACGATTGAAGTAGCCATGGTCAAAGGGACGGGCTCCGCCAGTCTCAATCTCGATCGCCTCATCAAATTCAAGGGCATCCTCCAAGGCATCGTGGTGGACGGCACGCCGGGTGCGGACAGAGGGAAGGCCCTGGGCGACGTAACGATCAGCCTGTTCGTGGGTGGAAATCTGATCACGACGAAATCCAAGGCCAACGATGAGAAGACCTCCTTTGACGAAACCGGGTACTTCAGCGTCAGCAATCTGCCTCCCGGCCAGCCGATCTCGGCCACCTTCGAATTGAAGGACTATCAGAAGACCCGCATCACCGTCACCATTCCCGTGACGGAAGGCACCGAAGACCCCGCGGCCAACGTCGAAGTCAAACTCGTGAAGGGCGACATCACAAAGATTATCGAGGAAACGATCAAGCCCCTGCCCTACAACGGCACGATCCAAGGCATCGTCCGCGACGGTACCGTGGCGGCCGACACCTTCGGCAAGCCCCTGTCCGGCGTCACCGTGGCCGCGCTCGTCCTGGGCAAGGTTGTCGAGACCACTTCAAAGGAGGACGATCCTCTCACCCCCGGCTTCGACGAAACCGGATTCTTCGCGCTGAACAATCTTCCGATCAATATCGCCATTCCGGTCCGGTTCAAGGCGGACGGATATGTCCCCGTAACCAGCGTGATCACCATCCCCGATCCGACGCTCAGCACCGCAGACGTGGAACAGGAGACCTCCCAAGTCACCTATGATGTTGACCTGGTCAAGGACACGGCCTCGCTTCTCGTTGTGGTCTACGCAGGAAAGGGCGTAGCCAACGGCGCGACGGTTGTGCTGGACCTCACAGGCTCAACCTTGAGCAACTCGACCGGCACTTCCCTCACCTCCGGCTTTGACATTCGCCAAGTGAAGACCACGGATGACAAGGGGCAGGTTACGTTCGACAAGCTGCCGCCCATTGTCATTTCGGGAAGCGCCATCGTCGTGCAGCCTTTCGACGAGGACAAGGGCACCGACAAGAATCCGGACTATAAGACGACCACGGCCGCTACGGTCGGCATTGCGTCGGTGGATCTGAGGCAGTTGACGACCGGCACGGGCCCGAGCGTGGTGCGCATCAATCTGCTCACCTCCGCCTCGATCACGCCGACCGTCCTCTGGAGCAACGTCGTGAGCAACGCCGTCCTCAACAAGGACGATATTCTGAAGTTCATTTTTGACCTCCCGATGGACACGATGCCGGTGGCGGAGGTGAAGGATACGGCAACCGGCAAGGTCACCACGGTGGCCGATCCCAGGAATGGCACTTTCGCCGTAACCCTGACGGACCCCGCGGGCCAGGCCGTTCCTTTCAAGTCGACCTGGACGAACAACGTCACGCTGGAGGTGGATCCGTTCAGCGACCTTCAGCCGTCCAACGCGGCCAACTTTGTTCCGACGGCCACCTGCCCAACCCCTCCTACGGCGAACACGGACTGCTACACCGTTACCGTCCAGGCCCGGTCGATCCAGGGCATGTTCATGGCCGCCGAGTACAGCCGGCGCTTCAAGGTGACCGAGAAGGCCGCGGCCCTCACGGCTCCTACCCCTGCCACCTGGCCCAATCCTCTCCCGGGAACAGGCGCGTTTAACTGGAACACCGCGCCGGCCGGGATCATCCTCCAGTGGGGGCAGGACGCCAACGCCACGGGTTATAATGTGTATGCCAAGGACAACGGGCTCAACAAGGACTGGGTCAGGATCAGTTCCGGGCTGACGTTCCCCGCGACGGCCGGTACGACCCATTCGCCGACGATCGTCTACGCACTGACGGCCTTGCCCACCCAATTCGACCGGTGTAACGATCTAAATGACTGCCCTGCGAGCACGGTTGAACCGTTGGCTTTCGGCGGCCAGCTAACCCTGGCCGTTACGGCGCTGAATCGCGATGGAATCGAAAGCGCCCTTGACGACACAAAGATCGTGACGATCGCGGACAATACGCCGCCGACCATCACCGGTCTGACGCTGTCGAACGCCAACCAGACCGCCCTGGCCAATCAGACGGCCGTGAGCGGAATCGGCGGCACAGCCGCTCAGCAGCGCAGCGCCAACAACAGCGCCAACTGTCCGACAACGGCTACCTCGTGTACCAACGCGAAAACGATCCGCGTTCGACTCACGGGCTTCGGCGAACCCATGGGTTCGGGGGGCACGGCTTCGATCATCGATGCCGCGACGGCGCCCTGCAACGCCGCGGCCACGAACTCGAACAACGCCAATGTAACGATCGTCGCCGGTCCGACGTGGTCGGAAGCCACCGCAGCGGCCAATCGGCCGGGGCTCCGGGAGCTCTACGTTGATGTCTCAGTCCCTGCCAACACCAGCGGCGTGGGCGAGTGCATCAAGTTCAACCTGTCCGGCGTGGCGGACGTGGCGGGGAATGGGGAGCTTGCCCTCACTCCGGCGAGCGATCCCAATGCGGGCATCGATGGCGCTGCCGCGGCCAACAGCGGAGAGATCTACATCTATAAGCTGGACTGAGTCCTAGCGTCGGAAGACCATGATGCATGCCGTGCCTTCCGTGGCACGGCGACATCGCATGGCCCCGTACCGTCCTCGGCACGGGGTCCCCAGGCGGGAGGGAATCGGGAAGGTTCCCTCCCGCTTTTCGTTGCGGGTTTGACGGAGCCCGGGGTCTCCCGTAGGGTGCCCTCATGAGGAACGGGAATATCAAACTCAGACTTCTTCGGCAGATGACCTTGGGTCGCTTTGAAGATGTGGATTTGGCTCTTGGGCGCATGGCCTCGCGGGTCGGGGTCGTCGAGCGGGAGATGGGCAATCTAAAGAAGGAAATCGGGAACCTTAAGGACGACGTCCTCTCCGTGAAGAAAGCACTTAGGAGAACTACAGGCAAGATCAGGGATATCTTCGACTACGTCGGCGAGGTGGACACCATGCTTTCACGCCACCAAGCCGACAGGAAAGCGCACCTACCGGACTAGGTTCTGTTTGAAAACCCCATCGTTACGGGGCGGAACGTTTTGGTGGTCGCACCCTTTACGGGTGCGTCTTCGGACGCAGGCTGAAGCCTGCGTCTACCGGTCCAGTGAGCATCCTGTAGGGGAGCAGCTTTAGCTGCTCCCAAGCAGGGAGGACCTCAAGGTCCTCCCCTACGCATCCGCCTCAGACGGATTGGCTGCCCTCTTCGTGCGATCGAGTAGCTTATTTCCTCGCAATCCCCTAGTCGGCGGAAATGGTTTTTGCCACCCGGTCGATTTTCAGGAATGAAAACAACGCCGGATCAGGGTCCAGCTCCTGCCAGATACCGAGTTGCTCCTTCGGGTCCGGAGACAAACTTCGAAGAAGCCAGACGATCCTCTCCTCGATGCCGTCTCCTCTCCTTCCCATTTCGTAGGCCACCAAGTACCGTCGCAGGGCGATACGCTTCAGCCCAAGCCGTTCATCCCATCGACCAACCCGGTAGTGGAGTCTGGATGGGAAGGTATTGATCGGAAAAGTTTCGACCCGATAGACCAGGACGTCCGCGCCCACATCGCCGTACGCGCGAAACTCGATCTCGGGATATTCCCCGTCCAGCTCGAACTCGAAATAGAAATCCCTGATCTTGTGATGGGGATCGTTCTTGGCCTGGAGAACTTGGTCCGCGCAAATCGAACGCTCCGCGTGGAGGCGCTCGCCACGACTGACGACTTTCAGCGTCAGGCTGCATCCCTCCAGGGATTCAACGATAAGTCCGTATCGAACGACGTATCGCCCGGGTCCCAGGGTGAGATAGGGGCCGTTCAACATGTTGCCCCGGACGGCCCAAGATTGCCGATCGGCCTTGTCCCGCCAGGAGAACCATTCATCCCGATAGGAGGCCACTCCATCTTTGAGTTGTGCGGCCAGGTTGTAACGGCGTTCCCCCCCCCCGACCAAGGTGTTTCCAACGAGGATGTAGATCAGGACTCCCGAGCAGGCCCAAAGTGATCCCAGACCGATCTTCGACCACGCATCGGTCCCGGAGGGAGGATTGGGGCTAGGCGCCTTGGGCGGCCATCCTTCGTGCTCCGGATAGCGCCCGCCCTCCTGGCGAGGTGACCGGAAAACCAACCAAAGGGCAAGGAGGGTGAAAGCCATCGGAATCACCAGATTCATTTCATGGACGAAACAGAACCCGGGCCACAGCTTGTACAGCCTCAAGGGAAATCCTATCGTGTCGAGCATGGCCAGGAAGTGATTGGAGCATCCGAGATCGGTTACGCCGAAATCCCAGTAGTTCGGAAGGCACGTTTCCGGAGCGATGCCGACAACCAGACTGACGAACATCGTCCAGCCGCCGAGCAAGACCGGCAAGGTGTACCTCCCGGCCTGGACCAGCGATTGGAGTCCGAGAGCCATCCACGGCGCGGCGAGAGGCAGAAAATAGACAAGGAACCGACCTGCGGGCGCCCACCCCGTATTGCTGCCCCGGTGGAGTAGAAACGCCAGGGGAAAAGCTCCCAGCAAGGCGAGGAGCGTCGCCTGCCGACGCCTCTCCCTGAAAAAGGGCCGGAGGCCGCAAAGCGTCAGGAGGTAGATCGGTGAATACAGCAGCAATCCGTGGGCTTGGGCCAGCCAGTGGGACCAGGCATCATGGTAAAAAGGGTGTGGGAGCCATGGGTATTGCGTCTCCCCCAACCCGCCGTGCCACGCGCCGGGCTTGAACTTGGCTGCAATGCGTTGGATGCCGTACCAAAGACCCGGCCCATCCCGGTACGGTGCAAGGCTGGACCACAGCCCCACACCCAGGACCGGAAGCGGCAGGAGGAGCAGGATCTTGAGCCACGCGCGCTTCTCATAACGGAACATCCGATATGCAATCACGCCGTAGAAGGGAATTCCAAGAACGGCGTACCGTGCCTTGACGAGAAGCATGAGACCCGCCAGAACGGCGCCGATCAAGGATCGGGACACGGAGTGCGGTCGCAGGAGTATCAGCAGCATTCCTGCCGTCAACATCATTCCGACGGTCTCCGGATAGGCATAGAAAACGACCTGGGACAGGGGATAGGAGAATAGGAGGATCGAAGACGTCGCGAGGGCGATCGGGTGAGAACGGGTCAGATCAAGCACCAGGAGGAAAAGGAACAACCCCGCGAGGGCTTGGAGGATGCATTGTTCAACCATGACTCCAAGTCTACCCCCCAGGAGGTAGCCGGGGGCCATGAGGGTTGAATAGGTCCTCGGATGCCTGGCGCCGGTGTCGCCCCGCATCTTGGTCAGCGCGTCTTCGTGGGTGTCGATGAACTCCTGATAGTCGCCGGCGAGGATGTTGTTTTCCACGTCGAAGTCGCCGTCTTTGAGAAGCGACGCGGTCCACATGAGATAACTCGGTTCGTCCCCCACGGCCCACCGAACTTCGGCCTGCCACGGGGCCCACAGCCCACCCGCGAGAAAGAAGAGGAGCCAAACGGCAAACTTGAGGCTCCCCGGCCGGAAGCATTGGGGAAGAGCGCGGATCAGGAGTCCGACCAGGCAGGCGGTTCGGAAAGCGACTGTGGAAATGTAGGCGGTTCCCATCCAAATCTTGAGGGGGAAATCGGGCCGCCAGAAAACGAGGGCCATGACGATGGGGAAAAGGCTCAGGTGGATCAGGTCGTGCTTCGTGTATGCGCGCGAATCGAGGGGCACGCCCATGAACCGGAGCAGGCGCGGCGCGAGGAAGAATGCGAAAAACACGGCCGCGTACCACGTAGGAAAATCGAAGGCTCTCCAGGCGTGGCCGAAGAAATGGAATGTTCCATCGCTCCGCCAGTCGGCCTGTAGCGGCGCAAGTGACCAGATCTTGCGCAGAAGGAAGCTGAAAATCGCCCCGAGGACAAGAAGGTGGACCCCGGCCCAACGAGGGGACTCCCGTGGAGATCGCGATGCGGGACTCTCAGGATTCACGCCCGCGGTCCTTCTTCTGCCTCAACCAGTCCGAAATTGTATTCGTGAAACGCGGCCCACAAGTTTCCCATGACCAATCGGCCCGAATTCGGTCGTGCCCGGCCCGTCCCATGCGTCGACGTGTCTTGTCATCCTCCAACAGATTTTCTACGGCCTCACCAAATTCCGTTTCGTCGCGCGCGACCAGGCGGCCCGTCTCCCCATTCACCACGGTTTCCCTGACGCCCCCTTCCCCCACGGCTACCACCGGTGTGCCGCAGGCCATGGCCTCCAAGGGAGCGAGGCCGAAGGGTTCCAGGTAGGGGGCATAGACGAGCAGCTTGGCTCGATGGTACGCCTCGGCGAGGGCAGAGTCTTCCACCCCGAGGCGGATCTCCAAGTGGACGCCGAATTTCGACGCAAGCGTCTCCAAGTGTGAACGATGGCGCGGATCTTCTCGGTCGCCGATCGCAACGAGACCGGGGCGGCGCTTCGGCGGAATGCGCGCCAGCGACCGAATGATGAACTCATATCCTTTCGGCGCCATGAGGGCTCCCACCGAGAGGACCACGTTCTCGCGTGGCACCTTTGTCGGGTGAAACACGGCGGTCTCGATTCCGATGCGGCAAACTCGTGAGTCGCGACCATAGGCCCGAAGAATGGATTCCCTCGAAAAATAGGAGTTGGCGAGAAGCAGCCCGGCGTGCTGGGCGTTCTCGCGGTCGATCTCCGCAATCGTCCGGGTCACGCGTCGCCAGAATCTTCGCCGAATGGCGCGCCCGAAGCCATCGCCGCCGCTCGACCCGAATTCGAGCTGCTCGATAATCGATTCGCGCGAGGCCCGGTAAGGTTGCTGGCAGTAGAAGACGCTGGGCGTCCGGAGCCGGCGGAGCAGGTACGGGGCGATGGTCACTTCGTCGTGTTCCGAATAAACAAGGTCGTACGCCCCCCGGTCAATCTCCGCGGCAATCCGGGTGTGAACTTGAAAAAGGGGAGGCAGACGACGCATGGTTCGGGAGGCCCAGAGCAAAGGGTTTGTGCGGCGAAGGCCGGGCGCCATCGCCCAACTGCGGAAGCCGCCGCCGACCGGGAACGCCGTCACGCTCTTCGCCCACGGCTTCAACGGCAGGAAATCCCCCTCTTGGGCGGTCTCGGGGACAAACACGTCCGGCGCATGCCCGGCCGAGCTCAATGCCCGAACGAATCCCTGCAGGGCCCTCTTGGCCCCGCCGGTGGGGATGTTATGGAAGACGGCGATGCGCATGAATCCGACCAACCTTTACCGAGTAGAGTATCACGAGAAGCGCCGTTCCCATCGCGTAGGAGGCGACGGTGATCCACGCCGCGCCGACGCCGCCCCGGGACGGAATGATGGCCAGGCACAATCCGACGTGGGCGACGGCGGATACGACGACCGTTCCGAGCACGTGCTTTTCGTATCCCAGGGCAAGGAGGGGCTGAGAGAACGGTCCGTTTATTCCGGTTAGCAGCACGAGAATGAGAAGGATGCGGAAGAGCGGAATCGAGGAAGCATAGGCGTCCCCGAAAACCAGCCCGATTGCAGGGCCGGCAAGGACCCATCCGAGGGCCACCAGGGCGCAACCGAGGCCCAGAGACATCCACAAGAATCTCTTGCGTTGACGCAGGAAGGCGTCGGAATTCGATTGACCGAGGTTCGAAAGTCTTGGGAATATCGCCGAGCCGAGCCAGGCCACGACCACTTGGATGACGCTCATGGCTCTGAAGGCCGCCGCATAGTGGCCCAACTCTTCCTGCGAGCGCGTGGCATTGAGGATGATCGTGTCGGCCGTGCCCCAATAGAGGTTTCCCATAACGGTCAGTGACCAAAAGGAGAGCGAGCGTTGGGCATGGTTGCGAATTTCCCCCGCTGAGGAAATCCAGCGACCGGGCATCCATCCCAAGCCGATGAGGACGGCGAGATTCGCGAGAACCGTGCCGGAGACGAACAGGAAAGGCACTCGAAGAATGCCCGCGGGGTCACGCACCCAGAGGAAGAAAAGCATCAGCGGAACCAAGGAGGCAAGGATCCGGGAAAGTCCCGTCAAGGGCATTCGTTCGAGTCCCTGGAGCGCCCAGTCCACGCTCAGTGCGCGGGCGGGAAGAAGGAGTCCAAACCCGACCATGAGGACCTTGGTCTCCCCGTTTGCCGGCCAGAGGAGAACGGCGGCGCCGAAAAGAACCAGCAGGACCAGCGAACACGTCCATCGGAGGGAGAGAAAACGCTCCAAGTGCACACGGATCCGCGCCGGATCGCGGGCGATCTCCCGCATTCCGTAGGTGCTCACTCCTAAGTCGGCCAGCAAGACCAGGTAATTAGACCAGGCCATGGCATAGGACAGCTTCCCGAAGCCTTCGGGCTGGAGCACCCGAGCGAGGTACATCTGTGTCAGGAAGGTGAACACCAGCGCGGCTCCGCTCCCGAAGCCGAACCAGAGGAAATTTCGAATCATCGAGCGCCGCACAGGCGGCAGTGTAGAGAGTCCTCTTCTCGTGTCAACGAATCGGCCTCCGCGTTCCTGCGGCTTGGGGCGGATGTTATACTCGCGCCATGGCCCCACCACCCGAAACGCCGCCGGAGGCGGCCGTCGAATCTCGGCCCTCCAGGCCGGTTTCGGGTGGTGGGGTGAAAGCAGGGATCGGCGCGTTCGATCGGTCCGTCTCGCGCACCGGGCTGGGCACGTTGGTGGGCCACCTCGTCCCGGAGCTGATGCGGCAGATGCCGGAGGCTCACTGCTTTGCGATCGGTTCGGAACTGTCCTCCTGTTTTCACGGGAGGGTGGACGTCGTTCGGCCGCAACCGTTCCCAAAGGGGTGGCGGGGAGCCGCGGATCGTCTCTTGGCCCACCAGACTCGTTTGAAGAAGAAGATTCGACAGGCGGGCCTTTCCATCTACTACAGCACGGACCACCAAGGCATCCTTTGGCCCGGCGTTGGCCAGGTGATTACCCTGCTCGACCTGATCCCCCTCCACTACGAGGATGCGCATCCAAAACTCCGCCGCTACTTCGAGGTTTTCCTGCCCTTCTTGCTGAGGCATGTGCGCGGGGTGGTCTGCATTTCGGAGGCAACCCGTCAGGATTTCCTGTCAAGGTTTCGCTTTCCCGCCGAACGGGTTCGGGTGGCCCTCCTGGGATGTGATCATTCCCTTTTCCATCCACCGAACGCGTCGAACGAAACCGGCCGATCCGTTCGGGACCCTTACTTCCTCTTCGTGGCGGCCCTGGCGCCCCACAAGAACCTCCTCCGGGCGGTGGAAGCTTTGGCGCGCGTGGAGGATCGGCGGTATGAGCTTGTCGTGGTTGGAGAGGATCCGCGTGGGATGCAGCCGGACATCCGGTTGTCTGCCGATCGGCTCGGCCTGGGAAGCAGGGTCCGGTTCGTCGGCCCGTCGGCTCCCCGCGATCTGGCCCGGTGGTACTTCGAATCCGCCGGCCTCGTCTTCCCATCCGTCCGGGAAGGTTTTGGGCTGCCTGCGTTGGAGGCGATGGCGAGTGGTTGCCCCGTCATCGCTTCGAACAATTCATCCTTGCCGGAGGTATGTGGTCCGGCCGCCTTGTACGTCGATCCGCTTGACGTGGGATCCATCTCACGGGCGATGAATCGGATTGTGTGGGAGAAAGGTCTGGGCGACGAACTCCGGCGGCGCGGTCTGGAGCGGGCGGCGGGCTTCACGTGGCGGCGGACGGCTGAAACCATCATCGCATTTCTGAGAGAGATCGATTCGGGAGGAGGGAGCCAGGCATGAAGCTCGGCGTCGGGGCGTTCGATCTGGGCAAGCTCCACACGGGGATCGGCATTTTCAGCCACCATGTTGCCATCGGACTCATGGAGCGGTTCAGCGAAGCGCGGACCTATGCGCTGGATGCGTGGGAGACGGGCCGTTTTTCCGAACGAACCGTACTCATGAGGCGGTCGCCGTTCCCGAAAGGATGGATGGGCGTGGCCAAACGGCTCCACGGCTACCAAATCGGGCTTCGATCCCGCGTGAAAGCCGACTCCCGGGATCTGTTCTACACTACGGCACACGAGGGCCTGCTCGCCCCGCCTTGTGCCCAAGTGGTGACGCTGCATGACCTGATCCCTCTTCGGTTCCCCGATATTCACCCCAAGCTCCGCCGCTACTTCCAAGTCGTGTTTCCGTGGATCCTTCGGGCATCGAAGGGGGTGGTTTGCGCCTCGGAGGCGACCAAGCGGGATCTCCTGTCCTTCTATCGCTTTCCGGAGGATCGTACCTGCGTGTCACTGGAGGCATGCGATCCGGCGCATTTCCGGCGGCGGACCGGTCGCGTGGTGAGCGCGGGACTCGGCTGGGATCGCTTTTTCCTCTTCATGGGATCGACTGCGATGCACAAGAACGTCTTGAGGCTTGTGGAGGCGTTTTCGGGGTTGGCGGATCACGGAGGAGTGGGCCTTGTCCTGGCCGGCCCGCAGGATCCCCGGGCGGGGCCCGGAATCGAAGCCGCCATCCATCGGCTCGGGCTGTCGGATCGAATCCGGATGATCGGCCGCGTTCCGGCAGAAGAGATCCCCCATTGGTACTCCGAGGCCCTGGCCCTCGTCTTCCCCTCTCTCCACGAGGGGTTTGGACTCCCGCCGCTTGAAGCGATGGCGTGCGGCTGCCCGGTGATCTCCTCGAACGCGGCCTCGCTTCCGGAGGTTTGCGGGGGCGCGGCGCTCTACGTGGATCCGTTGAGCGTGGATTCGATCCGCAAGGCGATGAACGATATTCTCGCCGATGAGCGGCTCCGGGAGTCGCTGCGCGAGAAGGGACTCCGTCAGGCTTCGGCATTCACCTGGGAAAAAACCGTGGAGCGGATCGCCGGGTTTCTACTCCGAGTCGCCTCTTAGCTCGACTTTTGCCATTTTTCCATGCTGTGTGAACATCACTTCACGAGGGAAGGCCATTTTCACGCCGTGAATGTTGAGACAGGAGCCGTTTTCCGGTCTCGTTTCAAAATTCATCGCTCAGAATCTCGCTCGGATGGGAAGGTATCTTCAGCCACCGCTCAAGCGATTCGTA